>JASFUT010000034.1:0-16668 GCA_050050175.1 Chromatiales bacterium | reverse complement strand
GCCCCGCGCCACGTGAACGGGCATGGAGAGCTGGGTGTGGGTGTAGAGCCGGGCCACAGGCAGGTCGACGGTGCGCCGCTCGCCCCGGCCCACCCGCTGCCCGCCGATGACGAAGGGCTCGACCATGTCAGCCCTTGCCGCGGGTACGCGTCTTGTTCGGCTTTCCTTCCTTCTCCATGAAGCTGATGATCATGGTCGCCACGTCCTTCCCCGTGGCGGTCTCTATGCCCTCCAGGCCCGGCGAGGAGTTCACCTCCAGCACCAGCGGGCCGTGGCGCGAGCGCACGATGTCCACGCCGGCCACGTTCAGCCCCACGGTGCGGGCCGCCCGCACCGCCGTGGAGCGCTCCTCGGGGGTCAGGCGCACCAGCTTGGCCGAGCCGCCGCGGTGCAGGTTGGATCGGAACTCGCCCTCCTTGGCCTGGCGCATCATGGACGCCACCACCCGCTCGCCGATGACGAAGCAGCGGATGTCCGCCCCCCCCGCCTCCTTGACGAACTCCTGGACCAGGAAGTTGGCGTCGAGCTCCCGGAAGGCGTCGATCACGCTCTCTGCGGCCTTGTGGGTCTCGGCCAGCACCACCCCCTTGCCCTGGGTGCCTTCCAGGAGCTTGATCACCAGGGGCGCGCCCCCGACCAGGTTGATCAGGCCCTCGGTGTCGTCGATGGAGTGGGCGAAGCCGGTCACCGGCAGCCCGATGCCCTTACGGGCCAGAAGCTGCATGGAGCGCAGCTTGTCCCGGGAGCGGGTGAGCGCCACCGACTCGTTCAGCGGAAACACGCCCATCATCTCGAACTGGCGCAGCACCGCCGTGGCATAGAAGGTGACCGATGCGCCGATGCGCGGGATCACCGCGTCGACCTCGCCCAGGGCTTCACCACGGAAGTGGACCATGGGGTGGTGGGAGGTGATGTCCATGTAGCACTTCAGGGGGTCCACCACCCGCACCTCGTGGCCCCGCTGCTTCCCCGCCTCCACCAGGCGCTTGGTCGAGTAGAGCGCACGATTGCGTGACATGATGACGATCTGCATAGCTGTCTCCTCCTCTCCTTCGTGCCGGCGTGACGCCGGCTAGTTCTTATGCGGGCCCGGCGGGCGGCCGAGCCGATAGGACGCCGCCGGATCCACCCAGAACCGGCCGTCCAGCGCCGTGCGCCCGAGCAGCATGCGAAAGCGCATGGATTCACGGTCGGTGAGGGTCAGCTCGATGGACCAGCAGCGACCGCCCACGCAGACCTCGGTCTCGATCACCCAGCGCAGCTCCCTGTGGCCTCCGGAGTCGGAGACCCGGCGCCGGTCGAGGACCGGGGCCCTGCACTCCACCTCGAGGTCGGTGCGTGCCTGCAGCGGGTGGATGCCGAAGCGCACCCAGGGCGCGCCCCCGTCCCGGTAGGGGTCGATGAAGAAGGTGTGCAGCGCCGAAGTCCTTGCGCCGGTATCGACTTTCGCCTTGATGCGGCGGATGCCCAGCCCGGGGAGGCTCGCCCATTCGCGCCACCCCAGGACCAGCCTGCCGTCGTCGCCGCCATACGCGCTGTCTGACCGATCGGATATCTGCACACGCGTTCTCGTCCGTGGCCGCGGCCCGGAACATTCCGCCCTCGACCCCACCGGTCCCTCGCCGGGCAGAGCCTCGGCCCAGCCCGCGAGGACTCAGCAATACCCGGCCGACCCCGGCCCCATGCACATTCTAGCCCCGACCCCGGCGACGGCCCGCGTCCGTTGACGTCGCGTCGAGGCGAAGACAGCCTAAACGACCGTCACCCGGCTTTCCACGAGAGAGCGAAGAACGGGCCAGGGCGGTGATGCGGGCGTGGGGCCAGGCATCCGCTTTCCGCCGCAGACCGCCAGTGCCGTCCGAGCCGTGAGCGCCTCGCACCAGGCTCGGTCTTTACACCGCCCGGTCTGACCTGCGGCCGTGGATCTGCCACAGGGGTCGCCGCCTGAAAGGCCCCCCACGGGACCGTGGCGCGTCCCCGTCGGCTGTCTGCCGCCCGCTGCCGGCTCAATGACCACCCTTTCCCTGGGGTCGGCCCGGAACTCCTCCACGGATATGAAATAATGGCCCGCGACTGCCCCGGGTCGCGGCCTGAGAACACCCATGCACCCTGCCGACGCCGCCATTCAGCTCACCGCCATCGGTCTCCTCGGCCTGGTCTGCCAGTGGCTCGCCTGGCGCACCCGTCTGCCGGCGATCCTGTTCCTGCTGTTGGGAGGCGTGCTGGCGGGTCCCGTGACCGGATGGCTCGACCCTGACGCCCTGCTCGGCGACCTGCTCTTCCCGTTCGTGTCCCTGGCGGTGGCCGTGGTCCTGTTCGAGGGCAGCCTCACGCTGCGCCTGCAGGAGATCAAGGGGCTGGGGCACGTGGTGAGACGCCTGGTTGGCGTGGGCAGCCTGATCAGTGGAACGGTGACTGCGCTCGCCGCCCGATGGCTGATCGGATTGGAATGGGAGCTGGCCATCCTGTTCGGCGCGCTGATGATCGTGACCGGACCCACGGTCGTGGTCCCCATGCTGCGCACGGTGCGGCCCACCGCCGGCGTCGCGAACGTGCTGCGCTGGGAGGGGATCGTCATAGACCCTCTCGGCGCCCTGCTGGTGGTGCTGGTGTTCGAGTTCATCATCGCAACCCGTGACGCGGTCTCCTCGACCGCCCTGGCCTTCGCGGCCATCGTCGGCGCGGGGGCGGTCGTAGGCGTGGGTGCCGGCCTCCTGCTGGGGCAGGCCCTGCGCAGGCACTGGATCCCGGACTACCTGCAGAACGTGGCGACCCTGAATGCCGTGTTCGCCGCCTTCGTGGGCGCCAACCTGATTGCCGAGGAGGCGGGGCTGCTGGCCGTCACCCTGATGGGCATGGTGCTCGCCAACCTCCCGGGCGTGCGCACGGGCGACATTCTGCACTTCAAGGAGTCGCTCAGCGTGCTGCTGATCTCCGCGTTGTTCATTCTGCTGGCTGCGCGCGTGGAGCTGGCCAGCCTGCAGGCCCTGGGCTGGGGTGCCTTGGGCGTTCTGGCGGCCATGCAGCTCGTCGGGCGCCCCCTCAAGGTGGCGGTGGCCACCTTAGGGTCCAATCTGAGCTGGCGCGAGCGGGCGCTGATCGCGTGGATCGGGCCGCGCGGGATCGTGGCGGCGGCCATCGCCGCGCTGTTCGCGCTGCGGCTCCAGGACGCGGGCTTTCCCCAGGCGGGCCTGATCGTGCCGCTCACGTTCTCGCTGATCGTCGGCACCGTCCTGCTGCAGGGCCTCACGGCCGCGCCGCTTGCCAAGTGGCTGGGGGTGGGCGAGCCCGAGCCCCGGGGCCTCCTGCTGGTGGGGGCCAACGCGGTGGCGCGCGCCATCGGCCTGGCGCTGCAGAAGCAGGAGCTCCCCGTGATCCTCGCCGACGACAACTGGCACAGCGTACGGGCGGCCAACATGCAGGGTCTCAGGACCTTCTTCGGCAACCCCGTCTCCCAGTACGCCGACCGTACCCTCGACCTGGCGGGAATAGGTCGGGTGCTCGCCCTCTCGCCGGACCCCTACCGCAATGCCCTTGCAATCCTGCGCTACCGCCACGAGTTTGGGCAGGAGAACTGCTACGGCCTGCGCGTGCAGCCCGAGGAGGACCAGGCCGAGGAGCACCGGGTGGGCCCCGAGCACCGCGGGCGCACCCTCTTCGGCCGCAAGGTCAGCTACTCCTCCCTGGCGGAGCGCCTGATGGAAGGCGCAGAGATCCGCGCAACCCCCCTGACCGAGAAGTTCGACATGAGCGACCTCCTGCACGAGTCCGAGGCCCGAGCCCTGCCCCTGTTCGCCCTCGACCCGAAAGGACGCCTGCACGTCTATGCGCAGGACGGCGACCCCGAGCCGGAGGCGGGGTGGACGGTGATCGCCATGTATCCCGCCGAAGCCGCGAAGGCGAAGGCCCCGCCCGACAAGGCCGCATCCGGCGAGCCCGCCAAAACGCCGGACGGGGCAGGCTCGTGAGCCGCCGGCCGATGCGCTGGGCCTGGGCGACAGTGCTTGCCACGGCCGCCCTCTCGGCCTCCGCTGCGGAGCCGCGCATCGAGATAGAGGGCGCGACCAGTGAGCTTCAGGAGAACATCCGCGCCAGCCTGCCGCTCGCCAGGGAGACCTGCGACTCGCCTGAGTGGCGCGTGCGCCGCGTATTCAAGGGCAGCGACAAGGCGATCCAGCGCGCCGCCCGGGCGCTCGGCTACTACCAGGCCAGCGTCGAAAAAGACCTGAAGTTCGACGATGGATGCTGGCACGCCCGGTTCCGCGTCGACCCGGGACCGCCGGTGATCATCGAGAAGGCGGACATCCGAATACTCGGAGACGGCGCCGACGATCCGGAGCTGCTCGAGGCCGCCCGCAGCGAGCAGGTGCAGACCGGCAAGCGCCTGCATCACGGCCGCTACAAGGACCTCAAGGCGAGCATCGAGGGGCGGGCGGCGGAGCGGGGGTACTTCGACGGCCGCTTCGTGCAGAGCGAGATCCTGGTGCGGCCCGAGGCGAGCACCGCCGACATCCTGATCCGCTACGACAGCGGGGAGCGTTACCGCTTCGGCGAGATCAGGCTGAAGCAGGACGCCTTCGCGGAGCGTTTTCTCGAGCGCTTCGTCGACGTCAAGTCCGGCGATCCCTACGACTCCAACGCCCTGGCCGCGCTGTACCGAAGCCTGGCGGACAGCGGCTACTTCACCACGGTGGAGGTGCGGCCGCAGCTTCAGGAGGCGACCGATCGACGGGTGCCGCTGGAGGTCCGTCTGGTGCCGCGAAAGCGTATCGCCTATCGACTGGGTATTGGCGTGGCGACGGATACCGGGCCGAGGCTGAGCGCCTCGTTCGAGAACCGCCGGATGAACCGCCTGGGCCATCAATTCAAGGCGGAGACCCGCCTGTCCCCGGTGGACTCGACCCTGGGCGCCGAGTACACCATCCCCCTGTTCCGACCCCACGCAACCCGCCTGGGCCTGGGCGCGAACCTCGAGCGCAAGGAGACCGACACGTCCCTGAGCAAGTCCGCGAAGGTGCGCGCGCGGGTGCTGGGCGATCGCGGCGGGTGGACGGAGAACCGCCGGATCGAGTGGGTCTACGAGCGATCCACCATCGCGGACGAATCCTCAGAAGTCGCCCTCCTGGTGCCCGGTATCGGCTGGAGCCGCACCGTGGCGGACAACAGGCTGCGCCCGGAACGCGGGTGGCGCGCCAGTCTGGACGTCCAGGGCGCCTACAGCGCACTGCTGTCCGATCTGTCCTTCATCCAGGTCAACGCCAAGGGCAAATGGATCGCCCCCCTGGGGTCCGGCCGCTTCCTCACCCGCGCCGAGATCGGGGCCACCGAGACCAGCGACTTCGGCAGGCTCCCCGCCTCCTACCGCTTCTTCGCCGGCGGCGACCAGAGCGTGCGCGGCTACGCCTACGAGTCCCTGGGCCCCGAGGACGCGGACGGCGACGTGGTCGGCGGCCGCTATCTGGCCACGGGCAGCCTGGAGTACGAGCATCCCATCAAAGGAAGCTGGGGCGCCGCCGTCTTTGCCGATGCAGGCAATGCGCTCAACGGCCTGACGGGCGACCTGAAGGCCTCCGTGGGCGCGGGCCTGCGCTGGCAGTCCCCGGTCGGCCCGATTCGCGTGGACCTCGCCTTTCCCGTCAGCGACAGTGAAGCGGACCTGGTGCGGCTCCACTTCTCCATGGGGCCCGAGCTGTGATACGCCGAGTCCTCCTCGGCCTGGGGCTGATGCTCCTGGCCCTGGTACTGGCGCTCGGCTGGGTGGTGGGCACCCGGTCCGGCGGCGCCTGGGCGCTGTCCATGGGGCTCGGGCAGCACGGACGATTCGACGCCTTCAGCGGCAGCCTGCTTGAGAGCCCCGAGATCACCGGGCTGGTCTATGACAGCCCCGGTCAGCGCGTGACGGCCCGGCGGCTCGCCCTGCGCTGGCGCCCGTGGGCGTTGCTCGACGGGCTCCTGCACCTGGAGTCCGTGCAGGCCGACGGACTGGAGTACGAGCGGCGCGAGACCGGGCCGGCCCCGCAGCCGGAGCCCGCGGAGCCCGGCGGCCCCCCTTCCCTGCCGCTGGCGATCCGCCTCGACGATGCGGCGCTCACTGATGCGCGCATCACCACGCCGGGCGGGACCTGGACCATCGACCGCGCGGGCGCCGCGGCGCGGGCCGCCGGCGGCCGTGTAGAGCTCGAGCGCTTCGAGGTCGTGGCCCTGGGTGCACGGGCCCAGGCCAAGGGCAGCGTGGAGCTGACCGAGGCCTATCCCTTCCGGGTCGAGATCGACTGGACCGCTGATCTTCCCGAGACCGGCCCCCTGGCGGGTGCGGGGAGCGCGGAAGGCAGCCTTGCGGGCCTTCGCATCCAGCACCGCGTGACAAGCCCGTTCGTGCTGGAGACGAGCGGCCGCCTGGACCTGGGCGACGCCATGCGCCTGACCCTCTCCGGACAGTGGACCGGCGCCCGCTGGCCCCTGCAGGGCGACCCCCAGGTCCGGAGCCCGGCGGGCAGCTTCCGGCTCAACGGTCCCCTGGACGCGCTGGAGCTCAGTGCATCGGCCGGGCTGGACGGGCCGGGCGTGCCCGGTGCCGACATCGAGGCGTCCGGACTGATCGGCGCCGAAGGGTTGACGGACGCCCGCGTGCTGGCGCGGCTGCCGGGCGGAGAGATACGGGTGACCGGCGAGGCGACCTGGGCGCCCCAGCTGAGCTGGAGCGCCCGCCTCGAGGGGCAGGGCCTGGACCCCGCCCTGATCCGTCCGGACCTTACCGGCCGCGTCGACCTGACCGCCGACGTCGACGGCGGTGTGGGGCCTGACGGCCTGCGCTCGGACATCCGCCTCGAGACCCTGTCGGGACGCCTGATGGACCAGGAGCTCAGCGGCACTGCGCGGGCCACCCTGCGCGACCAGGGTCTCAGGCTGGAGGCCCTCGATCTGGCCAGCGGCCCCAGCCGGCTGGGCGTATCCGGCGAGATGGCCTGGTCCCCGGCGGTCACCTGGGACGTCGACGTCGAGGGGCAGAACCTCGATCCATCCATCGGATGGCCCCGGTGGCCCGGACGGATCGACCTGGCGGGCACCGTCCAGGGCGGCATGGAGAAGGACGGTCCCCGGGCGGAGGTGGTCATCCGCACCCTGAAGGGGACCCTGAGGGACCAGCCCCTGAGCGGCACCGGGCAGGCGAGCTACCGGCCCGGGCGTTTGACGCTGGACGGCGTCCGACTGGTGAGCGGCCCGAACAGCCTGCGCGCCAGCGGGCTTGTCGCCGAGCGCCTGGACCTCGACCTGGACCTGGATGCCCCGGACATCGCCGCCTCCTGGCCCGACCTCCAGGGGGCGGCGAGTGCCAAGGCCCGTCTCACCGGGACCGCCGAGGCGCCCGCGCTCGACGCGGCCATCGAGGCCTCGGGGCTTCGCCATCAGGCGGGCCGCGTGGAGCGCCTAAGCGTGCAGGCGGTGTGGGCGCCCGACCGGGTGGACGCCAGCGCGACGGTCGACCGCGTCGCCGTGGGCGACTGGACCGCCGAGAGCACCCGCATCCGCATGACGGGGCGGCCCGAGGCCTTCGACACCCGGCTGGCCCTGGACGCCGAGACGCTGGACCTGGAGGCCGTGCTGAGCGGCGGCTGGGCGCAAGGCGCCTGGACGGGGCAGCTCTCCGGGCTGAGCCTGGCCAAAGATCCCCTGGGGACCTGGGTCCAGACGCAGCCGGCCGATCTGACCCTGGCCGCGGATCGGGTCCACGCCGGGCGGCTCTGTCTGGCCCGCGAGGGGAGCCGGCTCTGCGCCACGGCGGGCTGGTCGCCCGATCGCACGGAGGTCCGCGCCGAGCTGGACCAGGTGGCCCTGGCAATGTTCGAGCCCTGGCTGCCCGAGGGCACCGCCATCGAGGGCGCGGCCTCCGGCCAGGCCGACGTGCGGATCGCGGGGGGCGAGCCCGAGGGAAAGGCTGAGATCCGCCTCACTCCGGTGACCCTGAGCCTGGAGGTCGCCGACGGGGAGCCCCTGGCCTGGGCCTTCGCGGAGGGCCGCATCGGCGTAGAGGCGACCGCCAAGGGGATCTCAGCGGATGCGAGCCTGCCCCTGATCACCGAGGGGGGCCTCTCCGCCCGGGTCCGCCTGGGCCCGGGGAACGCGCAAGCGGCCCGGTCCCTGTCGGGACGGGTCGACGCCGAGCTCCCGGACCTTGCCCCGATTGCGATCTGGGTCCCCGCGCTGACGCAGGTCAGCGGCGGCCTCACCGCAAAGCTCGATCTCGCGGGGACGACGGAGCGTCCCGAGATCCAGGGCGAGGCCCGGATCGCCCAGGCGTCGGCCAAGGTCCCGGACCTGGGGCTGGAGCTGACCGAGATCGCCCTCACCGCCCGGAACCAGGGCGCCGACCGGCTGGTGCTGGACGCCAGCGTCGCCTCCGGCGGCGGCCGGCTCCTGGCCCAGGGAGACGTGGTGCTGGACCCCGACCGGGGGTGGCCGGTGACCCTGAGCCTGCGCGGCAGCGATTTCCAGGTGGTCCGGCTGCCCGAGGCCGTGGCCTATGCCTCGCCCGATCTGGACGTGAAGGTGGACAGCGAGCAGATCAGCGTCCAGGGCAGCGTCACCGTGCCCAAGGCCGACATCGAGATCAAGCGCCCACCCGCATCGGCAGTGACCGTGTCCGAAGACGAGGTGATCGTGGGCCGCCGCGAGGAAACCGCCCCACAGAAGAGTGCACCCGCGAAGCTGAGCGCCGAGGTCAAGGTCAAGCTTGGCGACAAGGTGCGCTTCAGCGGCTTCGGGCTGAGCGGCCGTCTCGCGGGCTCCCTGGATATAGACGCCGACAACGGCAAAACGCTGGCCCAGGGCGAGATCTTCGTGCGCGACGGCCGCTACAAGGCCTACGGCCAGGACCTGACCATCGCGCAGGGGCGCTTGATCTTCTCCGGTCCGCTGACCAATGCCGGGCTGGACGTGCGCGCCACCCGCAAGTCCAGCGACGGCTCGGTCACCGCCATCCTCAACGTCAGCGGGACCCTGCGTGAGCCCCTGGTCAATGTCTCTAGCGAGCCGCCGCTGCCGGAGGAGGAGGCCCTCGCCTATCTGGTGACCGGCCGGGGCCTCGGCGAGGGCAGTGGGGACCAGACGGCCATCCTGCGCCAGGCTGCGCTGAGCAAGGGCCTGGACAAGAGCCAGGCGATCCTCGACCGGATCGCCGGGGAGGTCGGCGTGGACCAGCTCCAGGTCCAGCAGGGCGCCACACTGGAGGACAGCTCGCTGCTGCTTGGCAAGTACCTCTCCCCGGACCTGTACGTCAGTTACGCAGTCGGGCTGTTCGACCCCCAGGGCGCCCTGGTCCTGCGCTACAGGCTCACCGACCGCCTGCGGCTGGAGGCCCAGTCCGGCGAGCAGCAGGGCGTGGACCTGATCTACGACGTGGAGCGGGACTGATCCCAGGCCCCTCAGCGCCGGGGCCGGTCGGACGCCAGGTCGGCCTTGAAGGCATCGATCTCATCCGCCGGGCCGATGACCACCAGCACGTCGTCAGCGTCGAGCCGCCTGTCGAGCGCACTGGTGGCAAACACCAGCTCGTCGCTCACGTCCCGGTCCACGACCCCGAGCAGCACCAGGTCGTAGTCCTCCGCCAGGTCCACCTCCTGCATCCGTCGCCCGTCCAGGTAGGAGCCGCCGGGGACGCGGACCTCGGCCATGTCCAGGTCGTGTCGGCCGAAGACGGTCCGCTCCAGGGTCTCGGCGACCAGCGGCCGGCGGATCAGCTCGTGGATCTTCCGCGAGCTGATCTCGTAGGGGTCGATGACCTTGCTGGCACCTGCGGCCAGGAGCTTGCGCGCCGACTCCCGGGACTGGGTCACCGCCACGATCCGCGTCCCGGCGGCCAGGGCGCGCACGGAGATGGTGAGGAACACGTTCTCGGAGTCCTGCATGAACAGGCTGAACACCACGTCGACGTCCGAGCCGATGCCCAGGGACTCGAGCTCGCGGTCGTCGGTGTAGCTCAGCCGCCGCGCCGCGAATCCCAGCCCCTCAGCCTGCGCCACGCGGTCGGCGTCATCGTCCACCAGCAGCAGATCGGTCGAGCGCGCCTTGAGCTGCTCGGCCACCTCCAGCCCGAGCGGCCCGCAGCCGAAGACCAACACCTTCCCCGGGATCGCCGCCGTCACCGACTCTCCCTCTCGATGTGCTTCTTGAAGTGGACGAGGCTCAGGCGGTGGCCGAACACCACCAGCACGTCGCCGTCCTGCAGCCGGAAGCCGCGCCCGGGATTGAAGTGGAACCGGCCTGAGCCCAGCTCGTAGCTGAGGCGCACCGCCTCGCTCTCCCTCGACCCGCGCGTGATCACGCCGAACAGGATCAGCCTGTTTGCCCTCAGATCCAGCTCCTCGAGGGCGCGGCCTTCCAGGGCGGATCCCTCGCTGACCGTCAGCGTCTGCACGCCGATCTCCTTCTGGCCGGTGAGCATGCCGTAGACCGCCTCGAAGGCCACGGGCTGGCCGATGTACTGGGCGGCGATCAGTCCCACCACCTTGAACGGGCTGACCGTGTGATCCGCCCCCGCCTGCACCAGCTTTCGCACCGTCTCCTCGCGGTTGGCACGCGATATGATCGTGATCTCGGGGTTCAGATAGCGCGCGGTCAACGTGATATAGACGTTTGAGACGTCGTCGCCGGTCAGGCACAGGATCCGCCGGGCCTGGCGCCGGATGCCCGTGTTCTCCAGGAGATCCGTGGTCTCGGCGTTGCCCTCGATCGCCAGATAGCCGAGCTTCTTGGCCTGGGTGACCCGCTCCGGGTCGCGGTCGATGACCACGAAGTGCTCGCGCTCTCCGGCGAGCTGCCCGGCCACCATGCGGCCCACCCGCCCGAAGCCGCAGATGATGGTATGCCCCCCGCGCTTCTCGATCTCGGCGTAGACCCGGTTGGCCCGGACCTCGGGCATCTTCTCGTGGAACGCCGAGACGATGATGGAGGTGGTGAACGAGAGCACGCCGATGCCGGTGACGATGAGGACCATGGTCACCAGCCGCCCCTCCGCCGACTGGGGCGTGATGTCCCCGTAGCCCACCGTGGACAGCGTGACGAGCGCCCAGTAAATGCCGTCGAATACGCTGTCGATCTTCGGGTTCACGCCGCCGGACTCGAAGATGTAGATGATGGTCGCCCCGATCAGCACCACGAAGGCGAGGAACACGCCGACGGTGGTGAGCTCGAAGCGCTTCTCCGACAGCACCTTGACGAACTCGTTAATGCTGCGCGTATAGCGGAACAGCTTGAACAGCCGGAAGAGGAGGAAGATCCGCAGGAAGCGCAGGGGCCGGTAGCTCGGGATGATGGCCAGCAGATCGATCACCGCCAGGGGGCTGCTCACGTAGTCCCATTTTTTGGCCAAGATCTCCCTGAGCGCGTGCCAGGGGCGGAAAGGCACTCCGAGCAGCTCGGCGCGCTCGTAGTGCTCGATGACGATGCGGCGGGCGTCGTTGTACACCCAGAGCCTCAGGAGGTACTCGGCGATGAACACCGCCACCGCGAAGCGCTCGAACAGCAGCCCGAAGCGGCCCGTGTCCTGGCGCACGGCGAGGACCAGAAGAAGCACGCTGGCCAGCACCAGCAGGATCATGAACAGATCGAACCAGGAGCGCATGCGCGCGTGCGGGCTCTCCAGCAGGTCGTAGAAGAACCGCTTGGCGCGCACATAGCGCGGCGAGTCCTCCAAGGCGTAGGCGAGCTTGACGAGACGGCGGGTCGGACCCATGGCTGAGGCGCGCTTGAGATCACTCGGTGTCCGGCTGGATTCTAACCCGGGGGGCCGTCTTGCGGGCCCGGACCACACGAGCCGGGCGATAGGTCAATCCTTCTGATCTATGATGATCCCGAACCCATGCAGGACGGCGCCGGAGGCCGCCCCCCTGATGTCGCAATCGTCGAGCCGCGCCAGCACCGGGAAATCCCCTGGATGGGCGCGCATGCGCCGGAGCGGGCTCATGCCGCTCGCCATCCTCGTGCTGCTGGCCTGCGGCGGACCGGCCCACGCCGCGAGATGGGTCGTCGATGACGAGAACAGCCGGCTGGGGTTCGTGGCCAGCTGGGCGGGCGAGCCCTTCACGGGGACCTTCCGGCGCTTCCAGGCGGACATGGAGTTCGACCCCGACCGGCTCGCCGCGAGCCGCTTCGAGGTGAGCGTGGACGTCACCAGCGCCGACACCCGCAACCGCGACCGCGACCGGGAGATGGGGCGCCCCGCCTGGTTCGACTTCGAGCGCTTCGGCGCGGCCGGCTTCGTCACCACCGGCTTTCACCGCCTCGGCCCGGACCGCTACGAGGCCGAAGGTGTGCTCACCATAAAGGGCGTCTCGCGCCCCATCGCCCTGCCCTTCACCTGGCGGCAGGCCGACGGCGCCGCCCGGATGCACGCCACGGTGGTCCTCGACCGCACCGCCTTCGGCGTCGGCGAGGGCGAATTCGCCACAGGAGAGGAGGTGGGACGGGACGTGCGGGTCGACGTGGACCTGCTGCTGGTCAGCCCGTCCGAGCACGGGGAATGTGAGTGCTGACGCCCCGGCTCCCCTGGCTCCCGCTGCTGGGCGCCTGTGCCCTTCTGGCCGGATGCGCCGCCCCGCCCGCGCCTCCGACGGGGGTCCCTGCCGCTCCACCGGCCCCCCGCGCCGAGGGCTCGTACCAATCGGTGCCGGGGCGTGTCGATGAGGTCTTCACCCTGGTTCCCGCTCGGTCGGAGATCCGCATTCGCGCCTACCGGGCCGGCCGGCTGGCCCGGCTGGGCCACAACCACGTGGTCGCCGCCGGTCCGCTGGAGGGCGACGTCCTGCTTGCGCGGGACTTCCAGACGTCCCGCTTCGACCTGCGCATCCCGGTCGCCGGCCTGCGGCTCGATGAGCCGGCCCTGCGCGCGCAGTCGGGCGAGGCCTTCGCCACGGAGCTTTCCGCTGCGGACATTGCCGCCACCCGCCGCAACATGCTCGGCCCGGACCTGCTCGACGCTGCGCGTCATCCCCAGCTGCGGGTCCAGGGCCGGGTGGTCGGCGGGAATCCCGCCGCGCCACGCCTGGCGGTCCGCGTCAATGTCCGCGGCCGCTGGGTCGAGCTGGAGGAGCCGGTTGCCGTCGCCCTGGAGCGCCGGGAGGGGTCGCTGATTGCGTCCGGCAGATTCACCGTCCGGCAGACCGCCCTCGGCCTGGAGCCGTTCAGCGTCATGGGCGGCGCCCTGCAGGTCCGCGACGCGCTGGAGGTGGAGTTCCGGCTGGTCTCCCGGCGGCGCTGAGCCCGAACACACGCACATCCGGCCGGAAGGCGGCCTCTTGCGCACCGGGCCCCACGCCCGCCCCGTGGGAGGCGAGCCCTCTCGGCGAATGCGGCTTTCCCCGAGCGCCCCTTCGGCCAGGGGGCTGGCCCCCCGCACCACGCCAGCGCCGCTGACCTTGTGGGAGCCGAGCCCCCTCGGCGAATGCGGCCTGCGCCTTGGGGCCACGCCTGGCTTGTGGGATCTGGGCAAGCGATGCACACTCCTGAGAAAAAGCACCGGACAACCGCGGCCGCCGCGCGCGCGGCCGGCGACGCGCAAAGGAGCACGCCATGCATCGCACCCTCCGCACCCTCGCGCTGACTTTGGCGGTGGCGCTCATGGTCGCCGGCTGCGGGAAGGAACCGCCCGCCCCCAGGGCCGGCCCGCCCGAGAAGGTCGTGGCGGTGGGCTCCCAGTGGTACGGGCACCTGCCGGTGTGGGCCGGGATCGAGCGCGGGATCTTCCTCCACGACGGCTTCGACGTGGAGTGGCGTTTCGTACCAAGGAGCGGCGACCGTGTGACCGCCGTCTCCTCGGGGGAGGCCCAGTTCGCCAGCCTGGGCGAGATCGCCATGCTGAGCGCCATGGCGGAGGGCGAGAGAGGGTTCTACTGGGTGGGCAGCCAGGACATCGCCCCGGGCTTCGAGGGACTGGTGGCGCGGCCCGGCATTGGCAGCTTCGAGAACCTGCGCGGCAGGACCATCGGCCTTCCCTTCGGCTCGTCCGCGGAGCTCACCGGCCGGCAGATGCTCACCGAGCACGGCCTGGACCCCGACCGGGACGTCCGGCTGGTCGATCTGGGGGCCGGCGAGATCCCGGGCGCTTTCAGGGCGGGCAACCTGGACGCGGCCCTGATCTGGGAGCCCGCCCTCTCCCGGCTCAGCGAGGTGGAGGGCGCGAGGGTGCTGGCCAGGGACACGGACACCGAGCTCCACCGGCAGCTCGGCACCACGACGGCGCCGGACGTGCTCATTCTCGGCAAGGCATGGGTGGACCAGGACCCTGCACGTGCCCGCCGCTTCATGACCGCCTACTTCCGCGCGCTGACCTGGGTGAAGGACAACACCGAGGCCGCCGCCGAGCTGGTCCAGGGGGTCTACATCCAGCAGGATGCCGATCTGATCCGCTCCAACCTCGATAAGTTCGTCTGGAACGACGCGGCGGACCAGCGCCGGTTGATGAGCGACCGCGGCATCTTCGCCCAGGCCGAGCAGGCGGCGGCGATTCTCCACGACCAGATGGGCGCCATCCCGCGCAAGCCGGCCTTCCGCGAGTGGGTCAACCTGGAGGCGCTGCCTGGGGC
This sequence comes from Chromatiales bacterium, assembly GCA_050050175.1. GTDB lineage: Bacteria > Pseudomonadota > Gammaproteobacteria > Chromatiales > Chromatiaceae > CAVQCX01. Next base: position 2,089 of record JASFUT010000034.1, on the reverse strand, counting down.
CGAGTGAGCCGGCCGCCGTGCCGCGCGGGGCCGCCCTGACCCGAAGGCCCGGGCCGGTCACCCCGTGGGACAGATCCTCCACCTCGTTCTCCGCGGCCGGCGCCTCCTCTGGCGATCGTCCGGCTTCGAGATCCGGGGCCCGACGCCCCGGGAGGTATCATGGCGCGGGTGGCCGCCCGACCGGGCGAGGCTCCCTCCGGCGGGCGGCGCCCCTCTCCAGGCCGTCGCGCCGCGGGCTCAGCGGATCGATCCGACCTCACCGCGACGGGTGAGCACCTCGCTTCCCCGCGGGCCGCTGCGCCTGACTGCGGACGGCGGTCCGTCGCCCGAGACCTGGAACTCCCAGCTCCCGTCCCAGTGGTCGGTGAAGCGGTGGGGGCCAGCGGGATACAGGATCACGGGCGCCACGTCGCCCTTGTAGGTCCAGGCGTGCAGGATGGCGCCGTCGCAGGTGGTCTCCACCTGCCAGACCAGGCCCCGGTCCAGGCCCTCGTCGCTGGCATAGGCCCCCTGCAGGCCCGCGATCACCTCGGGATCGGGCTGTTTCACGTCACCCGTCGCAAACTGCACGAGCAGCCGGCTGCACTTGCCCTGCTCCCCGCTGGCCGCCGCCAGCACCTTCTGCTCGCTGCCCGGCTCCAGCGCCTCGGCCCGCCGCATGGCCTCGGCGCCCTCCTGGGCCCGTCCGGCCCGGAAATAGGCCGCCGCGAGTGCCACCTGGGCCTCGGCGGACTCGGGGTACTCCTCGACCCGCAGCTCGAACAGCGGCAGCCCCTCGGCCCCGCGCACGCGCCGCGTCACCCGCTCCAGATTCCGCTCCGAGAAGTCGTAGAGATCCGGCTCCTCCCGCTTCAGGCGACGGTACTCCGCGGCCGCCGCCTCGGCGCCCTCGGACTCGAGCACGGGGATCAAAGGCTTGTGGATGGGCACTCCGCGCATGCCCGCCAAGCCCGGCCCCATCGGCATCCGTCCGCCGCCCTGCATCTGCCCATACCGCTGCATCGCGCTCCGCATCCGCTCGGCCTGCTCGGGCGTCATCATGCCCTGGTATCGCGCCACGGCGTCCGACGGGTCGGGCGTCGCGGCAGGCCGGGGGGCACCCGAGCCCGCCATGGCTCCGCCCGCCCCCTGCAGGGCCCGGAGCCCCGCCTTCGCCCGCTCGCTGGACGGGTCCTTGGAGAGGGCCTGCTGGTAGTACGCCTGGGCCGCGAACGCGCTGTTCTGCGCCCGCATCGCATCGCCCAGGGCGGCCATCGGTCCTGCCGAGCCCGGGAAAGCCGTCATGGCGACGTTGAGCACGTCCATGGCCTCCCGGGCCCGGCCCGAGGCGATCAGCTCATCCGCCAGACCGATCAGCGCCCCCTCGTCATAGGTGAACTCCTTCTTACCCATGCCGACGTCCATGTACAGCTGCTGGGTCTGCTGGGCCAGCCGTCCGGACTCCAGCGCCTGGCGGAGCGCGTCGGACGCCGATCGCGGGTCGGCAGCCATGGCGGAGCCGGCCCCCAGCCACAGGACGCCCGCGACGATGAGAAAGCTGGCATTCATCCGGCGTTCGAACATGATCTCCCCCCTGTTGCGGAACATCCCGGCCCGTCCGGCCACCTTGGAGTCCGTCACCCTACCGGGGCGGATCTGCTGGTTCAATGCGGCGCGCGTCGGGCAGACTTCGACCGACTCCAGATGAGATGGCGTTGACCCTTCACCGCAGGCCACGGGACTTGCCCGGATCGAATGTCCGGGTCGGCCGCCCGGCGATCGTGCATGGATCCAGGCAGGCGCCTCGGCTTGCCCGCGATCGAAGACAGGCAAGGTGCCGCGGAGAGCCGTCAGGGACCGATGCGCCCTGTTGCGCGGAGTCCGCCCATGGGCGACCCATCGTCGGTCATGGCCTCCCTGAGCCACCGGAGACGCGAAGGATGACCGTCGTCCGGGAACAAGCAGGCTCGGCATTTCCCCCCGCGCTGCGGGCATGCAACGCCTGTCCGGGTGCGACACTCCTCGACACCCGGGCGTCACGCAGCTCTCCTCGAGCTCAGCGGGCGCGGGCGGTGGATCACTCCCGGGGCCGCCCGGCTCAGCGGCCCTG
>JASFUT010000033.1:0-17352 GCA_050050175.1 Chromatiales bacterium | reverse complement strand
ATGTCCGCGTTATTGGGCAGGTGGGGCAGCTCCAGGGCGTTGACCCTGCCCGTTCCGACCGCGATGGTGCGCAGCCCGTTGCGGTTGACCTGCACGGGCAGGGCATGGCTGGTGTCGGTGATCAGCACCACCGTGGAGGTGAACGGGCTGACGTGGGTCACCTGCCCCATCACCGCGTCGGCGTCGAGAACCGGCTGGCCCTCGTAGACGCCCGAGGTGCTGCCCCGGTTGATCAGGACGTGCTGCTTGTAAGGGTCCAGGTCCACGGCCAGGAGCTCGGCCACCAGCACCCGGTCCCCCACCTTGAAAGAGGACTCGAGCAGGCTGCGCAGGCGCATGTTCTCCGACTCCAGGGCCGCAAGCTTCTGCAGACGCCCCTGGAGCTTGAGGTTCTGCTCGTGCAGGCGCTGATTGTCCCGGTAGAGCTCGCGCCGGGTGGAGAAGGTCTCATCCACCCAGCGGGTGAGCGTGACCGGCGACTCGGCCAGCAGGTGCAGGGGGTAGGTCACCACCGAAAGCGCCGAGCGCACCGTCTCCATGTGATCGTAGCGGTGATCCGCGACCATCAGCGCCAGGGAGACGACCGCCGCCACGACGACCCGGGCCGCCTGCGACGGTCCTTGTGCGAAGATCGGTTTAATCGCTAGAGGACCTCAGTTGACCGGAGTGCCCGCCAGCAGCGGGCGACCCCGGACCGTCGAGCGGGCTGGCGAGGAGCAAAGGTCCTGCACCGGGCTCAAGGTGCGTCATCCGAACCGGGTATTCGAATGCGCGCGGGTGCCCGATGTGTGGCCAAGGGGAAGCGCGGACGATCATCCCGGCACCTCTGCCTTCATCCGACCTGCCGGTCTCGCGCTCCTGAAGGAACAGACAGCTCATCGGCCCGCTCACCGGGCTGCCGACCCCGGCGGCGGTTATTCTACCGCGAAGAAATCCCCGCCGCGCTCGTCGATCAGCTCCAGGGCCCGGCCGCCGCCCCGCGCAACGCAGGTCAGCGGGTCCTCCGCCACCACGACGGGGAGGCCGGTCTCTTCCTCGACGAGACGGTCCAGGTCCCGCAGCAGCGCCCCTCCGCCGGTTAGCACGATGCCGCGCTCTGCGACGTCGGCGCCCAGCTCCGGCGGGGTCTGTTCCAGAGCGGTCTTGACCGCACCGACGATCCCGGACAGCGGCTCCTGCAGTGCCTCCAGGATCTCGTTGCTGTTCAGTGTGAAGCTGCGGGGCACGCCCTCAGCGAGGTTCCGGCCTTTGACCTCGATCTCCTGGACCTCGTTCCCGGGATAGGCCGATCCGATCTCCTTCTTGATCCGCTCGGCGGTGGCTTCTCCGATGAGCGTGCCGTAGTTGCGCCTGACGTAGCTGATGATCGCCTCGTCGAACTTGTCGCCCCCGATGCGCACGGAGTTGGAGTAGACGATTCCATTGAGAGAGATGATTGCCACCTCCGAGGTGCCCCCGCCCACGTCGAGCACCATGGAGCCGCGGGGTTCGTCCACGGGCAGTCCCGCACCGATGGCCGCCGACATGGGCTCCTCGATCAGGTAGACCTCCCGGGCGCCCGCGCCGGCCGCAGACTCCTTGATCGCGCGCCGCTCGACCTGGGTGGATCCGCAGGGAACGCAGATCAGGACCCGCGGGCTCGGCCTCAGGATCTTGGTCTCGTGCACCTTGTGGATGAAGTACTGCAGCATCTTCTCGGTCACGGTGAAATCCGCGATGACGCCCTCCTTCATCGGACGGATGGCCGTGATGTTGTTAGGGGTTCGGCCGAGCATCTGCTTGGCCTCTTCGCCGACCGCCACCACGGACTTGCTGCCGCCGGGGCCCCGGTCGTGGCGGATGGCGACCACCGAGGGCTCGCTCAGGACGATCCCCTGCCCGCGCGCGTAAATCAGGGTGTTGGCCGTGCCCAGGTCGATGGAGAGGTCGTTCGAGAACAGCCCCCGAATGCGTCTTAGCAACATAGAGCGAAAGCTTCCAGTGGATTGATTATTGGTCCGACGCCGGGCCCAAAGCGTCTGCGCGCCCTCTTGGCGGAAGGGCGTAATCTAGCAATGGCCAGGGATTGCGGCAAGAAACGGAGCGCACCCCCACCCCGGAGAGCCGCCGCGGTCTGCACTCCCGCCGGGATCTGTGGTAATTTGACGGCCTTTTTCCGTTGGGATCAAGTCGAGCGCGAGGCCATCATGTCGCTGGAACGCGGGGATGTAGAACGGATCGCACACTTGGCGAGGCTCGCGGTGAGCGAGGCCGAGCTGGACGGCGTGGCCCGGGATCTGTCCGACATCCTGGGCCTCGTGGACCAGCTGAGCGCCGTGGACACCCGCAGCGTCGCACCCATGGCCCACCCCCTGCACATGGCCCAGCGCCTGCGCCCGGACGAGGTGACCGAGGAGGACGGGCGAGAGAAGTTCCAGGCCGTCGCGCCGGCTACAGAGGGCGGCCTCTACCTGGTGCCCAAGGTCATCGAGTGACGCAGCGGGCGCCGCTCGGCTTGCGGGGCGCGGCCGTCGGCTCGCGCCTTGTCCTGGGCCGCTTGCGGGGCTCCCAGACCTAACCTACTCACGGAACAGGACACCAGGTAAGCCCATGTCACTGCACGAGAACAGCGTCGCCGATCTGGCCGCCGGGCTGCGCGGGGGGGCTTTCTCCAGCGTCGAGCTGGTCCGGCACTTCCTCGAGCGCATCGAGCGCCTGGACACGGAGCTCAATGCCTTCATCACCGTTGCCGCCGACCGGGCGATCGGGGAGGCCGAGCGGGCCGACGCCCGGATCCGGGACGGCAAGGGCGGGCCGCTGACGGGGGTGCCCATCGCCCACAAGGACATCTTCTGCACTGACGGGCTGCGCACCAGCTGCGGGTCGCGGATGCTCGACACCTTCGTCGCCCCCTACGACGCCACCGTTGTCGCCCGGCTCAGCGAAGCAGGCGCCGTCGTGCTCGGGAAGACCAACATGGACGAGTTCGCCATGGGGTCGTCCAATGAGACCAGCTGGTACGGGGCGGTGCGCAACCCCTGGGATCCGGCCCGCGTCCCGGGGGGCTCCTCGGGCGGGTCCGCTGCGGCGGTCGCCGCCCGTCTGACCCCTGCCGCAACGGGAACGGACACCGGCGGCTCGATCCGCCAGCCGGCGGCGCTTACAGGAATCACCGGGCTGAAGCCGAGCTACGGCCGGGTATCACGCTACGGGATGATCGCCTTCGCCTCCAGCCTGGACCAGGCCGGACCCATGGCGCGCAGCGCCGAGGATGCCGCCGCGCTGCTGCAGGCCATGGCCGGCTTCGACCCCCGGGACTCCACCAGCGCCGACGAGGCCGTTCCCGACTACCGGGCGGAGCTCGAGCGGCCCATCCAAGGCCTGCGGATCGGCCTGCCGAGAGAGTACTTCGAGGAAGGGCTGGACGGGGGCGTGGCCGCCTCGATCGAGACGGCGATCGGCGAATATCGGCGCCTCGGCGCCACGGTGGTGGACATCAGCCTGCCCAATACCGCGCTGGCCGTGCCGGTGTACTACGTGGTGGCCCCGGCGGAGGCCTCTTCCAACCTGGCCCGCTACGACGGGGTGCGGTTCGGACACCGTTGCGAGGCCCCGCGGGACCTCGAGGACCTCTACAAGCGCTCGCGGGGCGAGGGCTTCGGGGCCGAGGTCAAACGGCGTATTCTGATCGGCACCTACGCCCTGTCGGCCGGCTACTACGACGCCTACTACCTCAAGGCGCAGCAGGTACGCCAGCTGATCTCCGACGATTTCCGACGGGCCTTCGAGCAGGTGGACGTCATCATGGGGCCGACAACCCCGGCGGTTGCCTTCGGACTCGGGGAGAAGCTCGACGACCCGGTCACCATGTATCTGAACGACATCTACACCATTGCCGCCAACCTCGCGGGCCTGCCCGCCATGTCGGTCCCCGCGCCGAGTGCGGGGGGACTGCCGGTGGGGCTGCAGATCATCGGTGACTACTTCCAGGAGGGTCGGCTGCTCAACGTCGCCCACCGGCTCCAGATGGAGACCGACTGGCACCGGCAGGTGCCGTCGGTGGTCGTCTGAGAGGCGTGCTTCGCCGCCGAGGCGCCGAGGATGTACTTGACCAGACCGAGGGTCGGGCTTCAGGTCACTGGGTTCGGCGCAGACAGCCCGAGCACCGGGCGGGCAGGCGCAGGCCGGTGCCACCGGCGAGGCGGACAGGCGGGTTCTTGCCTTGGTGTTTCAGGCGCCTTGGCGGCAGCAAATCAGGCCTAGACGAATGGAATGGGAAACCGTAATCGGGCTGGAGATCCACGCCCAGCTATCGACCCGCTCGAAGATCTTCTCCGGCGCGCCTACGGCGTTCGGCGCCGAGCCCAATCGGCAGGCCTGCGCCGTCGACCTCGGCCTGCCCGGGGTCCTGCCGGTCCTGAACCGCGAGGCGGTGCGCATGGCCGTCAAGTTCGGCTGCGCCATCCGCGCGGAGATCGCCCACCGCTCGGTGTTCGCGCGCAAGAACTACTTCTATCCGGATCTCCCGAAGGGCTACCAGATCAGCCAGTACGAGCTGCCCATCGTCGGCCGCGGCGAGGTGGAGATCCTGCCGGAGGAAGGCGAGCCCAGGCCCGTCGGCGTCACCCGCGCCCATCTCGAGGAGGACGCCGGCAAGTCCCTGCACGAGGATTTTCACGGCATGACCGGGATCGACCTCAATCGGGCCGGGACTCCGCTGCTCGAGATCGTCTCCGAGCCGGACATGCGCTCCCCCGCGGAGGCCGTCGCCTACGCCCGCAAGATCCACCAGATCGTGCGCTACCTGGGTATCTGCGACGGAAACATGCAGGAGGGCTCGTTCCGGGTGGACGCCAATGTCTCGGTGCGGCCCCGGGGGGAGGAGCGCCTGGGCACCCGCAGCGAGCTCAAGAACCTGAATTCGTTCCGCTTCCTGGAGCGGGCCCTTGCCCACGAGGTGGACCGGCAGATCGACATTATCGAAAGCGGTGGCCGCGTGGTCCAGGAGACCCGCCTCTACGATCCCGACCGGGACGAGACCCGCTCCATGCGGTCCAAGGAGGAGGCCATGGACTACCGCTACTTCCCGGACCCCGACCTGCTGCCGGTGGAGATCGACAACGGGTTCATCGCGGCCGTCATGGCCGACATGCCCGAGCTTCCGGACGACAAGCGGGCCCGCTTCCGCCAGGAATACGGCCTGGGCGAGTACGACGCGGCACAGCTCACGGTCACCCGCGCCCTGGCGGACTACTTCGAGGCCGCGGTGGCGGCAAGCGGGGCTGTCGCCAATTCCAAGCTCGCGGCCAACTGGGTCATGGGCGAGCTTGCCGCGGCGCTGAACAGGGAAGGTGTCGACATCGGCGCATCGCCGGTTTCCGCCCCGATGCTGGGCGGCATGATCAAACGCCTCGCCGATGACACCATCTCCGGCAAGATCGCCAAGCAGGTGTTCGAGGCCATGTGGAGCGGCGAGGGCACGGCCGACGAGATTATCCAGACCCGGGGTCTCGAACAGATCACCGATACCGGGGCGCTGGAGCAGGTGGTGGACGAGGTGATCGCCGCGAATCCGGCCCAGGTGGACGGCTACCGCCAGGCGGAGGAGAAGAAGCGTGCGAAGATGATCGGCTTCTTCGTCGGCCAGATCATGAAGGCCACCAAGGGCAAGGCCAATCCCCAGCAGGTCAACCAGCTGCTCCGCTCGAAGCTCGGGGGCTGATCGGCCGCCATCCCCCTCGCGGCGCGCATCCGGCGAGATTCAGCGCAGCGGCTCCACGAGCTCCGGGTGCACCAGCAGCGTCCGGGCCCGCCAGATCCCGCCCTGATCGCCGCGGTAGCGCTGCAGGTACAGCGCGGCGTCCGCGAGCGCCGGCAGGTGGGCCTCCAGGCGCGCCACCACGTATCCGTCCGGGTGCTCCCGCGCCCATTGCAGGAGCTCCTCCGGGGTATCCAGCTCGCTGAACGGCGCCTCGAGCCGGCCCAGGAAGTGGAACTCGTTGCGGTAGCGCCCGAAGTGCGCGACCGGGGCGCCCTCGGCCTGCACCCGGGCGACCTCCCGCGCCAGGGGCCGCAGATCATAGGCGTCGCGCACGGCCTGGAGTGGGCCCATCTGCACCAGCATAAGCGCACCCGCCACCAGGGCGGTCAGCACGGGTACGGCTCGGGCGGCGCTGCGGGGACGCCACAGGAGCAGCCCCAGCCCGGCGAGGGCCGGCGGCGCACCCCAGATGGGGCTCGAGGGGTCCAGCCAGGCGAGGTCCGGGATCAGGGGCACCAGCCAAGGGCGGGCGAGAAGCAGGAGCCCCAGAAGGAGGAACACGGCGGCCACGCCCGCTGCGGCCGGGCGGCCGGGGCGCCGGTCGGGCCGGTCCGACAGCCGCGCGATCCCCACCGCCGCCGGCAGCATGATCGCCGGGAACACAGGCAGCAGGTAGTGCACCTGCTTGCCGCTGATCAGCGACAGCGTCAGGAAGGCGGGCAGCCCCCAGGCCAAGCAGAGCCGGACCCCCGGATCCGCCCCCAGTCTGGCGAGCCCGCGGAAGAACGGTGGCCAGACCGACCAGGGAAAGAGCAGGGCGGGAAGGAGGGGAAGGTACCACCACCAGGGCCGCGCGTGCGCGAAGGAATCCACCATGCGCCCGGCGGTCTGGCCCCAGAAGATCGCCTCCCGGTAGGCCGATCCGCCCGATACCGCGGCCGGCAGGGCCCAGGCGAGGGCCATCGCCGCCCCGATGGCCACCCCGCCGCCGAGGGACAGGTACCAGCGGGGCCAGCCTCCCGCCGGCCGTGCCGACGTCCACCAGGGCGCCAGCAGGGCGGGGGGCAGGAGCGTCAGGAGGATGACGGGGCCTTTGGACAGTATCCCGCCGCCGACGGCAATGCCGAACAGCAGCCAGTATCGGGACGCCCCCCCGGCGGCCTTCACCAGCCCAGTGATGCCCACCAGGGCGAAGAACACCACCAGCATGTCGAACAGGGTCGCGGTGCCGTAGGCGGCCCACACCAGGGCGCCCAGGAGAAGCAGCACGGCCAGCCCCGGGGCCTGCCGGTCCACGGGCCAGAGCCGGCGGGCCAGGCCCGCGGCGAGGAACAGGCTGGCGAGCCCGAACAGCGGGGCCACGAGCCTGGCGGTCCAGTCGTTGACGCCGAAGACGGCCCAGCCGAGGTGAATGAGCCAGAACAGCAGGGGCGGCTTGTGGGCGTAGGGCGCGCCGTTTAGATGGGGCACGAGGAAGTCGCCCCGGGCCCACATCTCCCAGGCCACCGAGAGGTAGCGGGTCTCGTCCACCGGGAGCAGGGGGCGCGCCCACAGGCTCGCCAGGACGAGCACGAGCCAGAGGCCGGCGGCCAGGGCCAGGCTCGCGCGGGTGCTCACGACCTCTTCGCTCCACGGGGGGGCGCTGCGACGGCCATCGCCACGGTGTAGGCCGCTCCCTGCTTGACCTTGGTGTAGTTGCCGAACACCTCGCCGAATGCCCGCTGGATGAACTTCCGCAGCCCGCTGATGGTGACCACCCAGATACGCCCGCCCGGGGTCAGGCGGGCCAGCGCCTCGTAGAAGTAGAGATAGTACTGCTCCTTGTTGGTCTTGGCCGGCAGGTTCGAGACGATGAGGTCGAAGCGGCGCTCGCCCAGATGGCTGAAGCCGTTGCTCAGCACCACTTCGACGTTGTCGAGACCGTTGAGGGCGGCGTTCCTGCGGCTGTACTCCACGGCCACGAAGTCTTTGTCCACCAGCACGGCATGCCCCTCGGGGCAGGCCGCCGCGATGGCGAGACCCAGGGGCCCGTATCCGCAGCCCAGGTCCAGCGTCCGGTCGCGCTCACCGAGCTCCAGGTGGTCGAGCAGCAGGCGGGTGCCCTCGTCGACGGCCTTGGGGGAGAAGAGGCCCCAGGTGGTGTGCAGCGCCAGCTCGCGGCCGAGCAGGCGCTCGCGCAGGACCATGTCCGCGCTCAGGCCCTCGAGCCAGCGGCGGGTTTCCGGATTCAGATCGGGGGGCAGCATGGTGGTTTCACAGCGGCCCCAGGTGGCGGCCGTGTAAGTCCCGAATGCGATCGAGCTGCCGGGGAAAGCCTTCGAAGGCATGGCTCCCGCCGGCCTCGATTACCCGCTCCCAATCCCGGTGCCTGCGCGCGGCCTCGCGTCCACGGGGCGCCCCATCAGTCCAGGGGCTGGGTGATGGTGAAGGCGCCCCTGATATCGCCGGCCTGGTAGCCTCGGGCCTCGTCCGTGGGGTAGAGGGCATCGAGCCTGGCCGCGACCTCCGGGGCGATCGCGCTGCCGTGGCACGCGAGGCAGGGCTTCTCGGCGGTCGGGATTGCCTTCATGTAGCGGAAGGCCTTGCCCCGGTCTCCGTCGACCACCGCGTAGTACTCCATCTGCCCGGGGTCCTCGCCGGCCGCCTTTCGTGCCTCGAAGTCCTCGAGAACCGATTTCTCCCAGGTGTCGGGCCGGTTGGCGGGGTTGCGGGTCTTCAGGCTGGTTCGGCCCACGTCCCATCCCGTCTCGCGGGAGACCCGGGCGGCGATCTGAGGCGCCTGGATGCTGCACACCTCGATGGCGTTGACCGGGCCGCCCTCTGCGATAGCGGCCTGCAGCCGGCCCTTGAGGTCCCCGAAGAAGTCCTTGACCGCAGTGCGGCTGGCCTGGACCCGCTCGTCGACGTTCACCTCGCCGGCGAGGACGGGACCAGTTCCGGCGAGAAGGGCGGCAAACAGTGCGGCGGTGCGAGTCATGGGTCTCTCCTGCTCGATGCGGCGTATGACGGCCCCGGATTATCCCGGACCGGGTCTTCGGGATCAAAGAGAAATGTCAATGGGGGAGGTAGACAGCAGACGGTAGACAGGGGGCGGGCGAGGACAGCCCTCTGCGGGTCCCGCTTCAGCGGGACTGGCGGTGACCGTCAGGACGACTGGATCTTGACGGCGTCCTCGCGGTCGCACTCACGCCGCTCAGGGCCGCCGATCGGCGGTCAGGTCGCGGGGCTTGGTGCGGCACACGGGGCAGGCCGGGTCCGAGGCGAGGCGGAGACTGCGCCAGGCCATCCCGAGGGCGTCGAGCGCCAGCAGCCGGCCGGCCAGCCCTTGCCGAAGACCGGCGAGCCACTTGATCGCCTCGGCGGCCTGGACGCTGCCGATGATGCCGACCAGAGGGGCGAGCACACCGGTCTCCGCGCAGCTGTCCTCCTCCGGCCCTTCATCCCCGTAGAGGCAGCGGTAGCAGGGCTCGCCCGGGCGGCCGGTGAACACGGCGACCTGCCCTTCCGTGCGGACGGCTGCGCCGGAGACAAGCGGCGTGCCAGTCCGCGCACAGGCCGCGTTGACTGCGAAACGGGTGCGGAAGTTGTCGCTGCAGTCGGCCACCAGATCGGCGGCGGCCACCTGGTCGATGAGACGCTCACCCTCCAGCCGGTCTGGAACCGTCTCGATTCGACACGCGGGGTTGAGCGCGAGGAGGCCGTCCCGGGCGGAGTCCACCTTGGGCCGCCCGATGTCCGCCGTGCGGTGGACGATCTGGCGCTGCAGGTTGGACAGGTCCACCCGATCCCTGTCCGCCAGGACGAGGCGACCCACGCCTCCGGCGGCCAGATACATGGCCACCGGCGAGCCCAGGCCACCGAGACCGACGATCAGCACCCGCGAGGCAATCAGGCGCTCCTGCCCTTCTATCCCGATCTCGGGCAGCAGGATGTGGCGGCCGTATCGCAGCAGCGTCTCGTCGTCCATGGACGCAGTGTCCGCACCCGGCCCGGGGGATGCAATGGACAGCCCGCCCGGCTGTCCGGTCAGAGGTAGCGGCGCCAGTGGTCCGGACGATGGTCCCGGCAGCCGTGATCGGTGTGGCGGTAGCGCTCGGCGAAGATCTTCTGCGTGCAGTTGGCGTCGCCGTTCGGACAGCCGTTGTTCGCCCGGATGGTGTCGTCGGTGTAGTAGTGCAGGGCCCTGCGCAGACGGTAGAGCAACCGGTTGTCCAGATGGAATCCCATCTCGGACAACGCGGCCTCGATCTGCTCGAGGGTCACCTGAAGCACGTCGTAGCTCACCCGCAGGAAGGTGGGCGAGACGAAGTTAACGCTGTGAATACCCGGTACATCCGCAAGCGCCAAGGCGGCGGATCGGGCCTGGTGGGGGTCCGGGTGGAGCTCGCAGAAGCAGATTTCCCGGTGCCTGATGAACTCTTCTCTCGACTCCTCCATATACCTTGAATCCTAACCGTTCACTGCGAATTATCAAGACGCCTCGGGGCTGAGGCGCCCCTCGGTCACGCGCTCCAGGCCCGCCAGATCCCGGTGGGTGCGGATCCTTTCAAGCCCCTGTGCGCGGAGGATCCGCCGCACCGCCTCGCCCTGGTCGAAGCCGTGCTCGAGCAGCAGCCAGCCCCCCGCGGCCATATGGGCGGGCGCGCATGCGGCGATCCGGCGGATCGCATCCAGACCGTCCGGGCCCGCGGCGAGGGCCGTCCGGGGCTCCCGGGCGGCATCTCCGCGGCTCAGATGCGGGTCGCCCTCCGGCACGTAGGGCGGGTTGCTCAGGATCAGGTCGAAGGCCTCGGCCGCGGGCAGCGCGGCGCACCACTCGCCAGGCCGGGTTTCCACCCGGGCGAGCCCGAGGCGGACCAGGTTGTCCCGCGCCACCGCGAGGGCGCGGCGGGAGACGTCGGTGGCGACGATCCGGCAGCGCGGCCGCTCCATGGCCACGGCCGCCGCCAGGGCGCCGCTGCCGGTTCCGAGGTCGGCGATCCGCAGCTTGGCGCGGGGCGGAATGTGGGACAGGGCGCGCTCGACGACCAGCTCGGTCTCGGGGCGGGGTATGAGGGTATCCGGCGTGACCCGGACCTGGAAGGTCCAGAACGCGCGCTCCCCGGTGATGTACGCGATCGGCTCGCCCGCGCAGCGGCGCTCGACCAGCGACCGGAAGTGCATTAGCTGGGCCGGCTCCAGGCGCCGCTCGGGCCAGGCGATGACGTGGCTGCGAGGTTGGTCCAGGGCCATGCACAGGAGCAGGGCCGCCTCCCGGCGTGGGCTCTCGGTCCCGCTCGCCCGCAGACGGGCCTCGGCGCCTCGCAGCGCCTCGCCGATAATGGCCGCGCTCAAGCCCCGGATTCCGCCAGGGCGGCCAGCTGGGCGGCCCGGTCCTCCTGCACGAGGGGGTCGATGAGCTGATCGAGGTTGCCGGCCAGGATCTCCTCGAGCTTGTAGAGCGTCAGGTTGATGCGGTGGTCGGTGATCCGGTTCTGGGGAAAATTGTAGGTGCGGATACGCTGGGACCGGTCTCCGCTGCCCACCTGGAGCTTGCGCGACATGGCCTGGGCGCTGCTCTGCGCCTCCCGCGCCCGGGCGAGCAGCCTGGCCTGCAGCAGGGACATCGCCCGCGCCCGGTTCTTGTGCTGGGAGCGCTCGTCCTGGCACTCGACGACGATGCCCGTCGGCAGGTGAGTGACCCGCACGGCGGAATCGGTGACGTTGACGTGCTGGCCGCCCGCGCCCGAGGAGCGGTAGGTGTCCACCCGAAGATCGCCGGGGTCGAGCTCGATGGCATCGATCGCCGCGGCCTCCGGCAGCACGGCGACGGTGCAGGCGGAGGTGTGGATGCGCCCCTGGGATTCGGTCTCGGGCACCCGTTGGACGCGATGGGTCCCCGCCTCGAACTTCAGCCTGGAGTAGACCTCCCGGCCGGAGATGCGGCAGATCACCTCCTTGTAGCCGCCCTGGTCGCCCGGACTCTCGCTCAACGGCTCCACCGTCCAGCTTCGGGTCTCCGCGTAGCGCGAGTACATGCGCATCAGATCGCCGGCGAACAGGGCCGCCTCCGCACCGCCGGTGCCGGCGCGGACCTCGAGGAACACGTTGCGCTCATCGTCGGGATCGCCGGGCACCAGCAGCAGCTGCAGCTCGGGCTCGAGCTGCAGCTGCTGCTGGTGCGCGCCGGCGAGCTCCTCGCGCGCGAGCTCTCGCATCTCGGGGTCCTGGAGCAGCTCGCGGGCGGACTCGATCTCCAGCTCCAGCTCGCGGAACCGGCGGAAGCGATCGACGATCGGCTCGAGCTGGGCGTACTCCCGGCTGAGATTGCGGAAGCGATCCTGGTCCGCCTGGGTCTCGGGCAGCGCGAGCAGCGCCGTGATCTCCGCGAAGCGCTCGGAGACGTGCTCGAGCTTGCTTCGGATCGAGGGCTGCATCAGCTGCGTGCTTTCTTCTCGATCTCGAACAGGACGTTCGCGGCCTGGAGCAGGTCGGACTCTCCGTCGTAGCCCGCCTGCCGGATGCGCGCGCTGGGAGAGTGCAGGAGCTTGTTGGTCAGGGTATGGGCGAGGTACTGAAGGACCTCCTCCGGGGGCTTGCCGCTGTTGAGCATGCGGGTGGACCGCTCCAGCACCTCGTCGCGCAGCCGCTCCGCCCGGCTGCGGTAGCTCTGGATAACGCCGACGGCGTCCAGGGACCGCACCCAGCCCATGAAGTCCTTGGTCTGCAGCTCGATGATCTCTTCGGCCTGCTCGGCGGCTTCCTGGCGGGAGCGGAGGTTCTCCTTTATGACCTCCTCCAGGTCGTCGACCGCATAGAGATACACGTCGTCCAGCTCGCTCACCTCCGGCTCGATATCCCGCGGCACCGCGATGTCGACCATGAAGATGGGCCGGTGCTTGCGTTTCTTGAGTGCGCTCTCCACGGTCCCCTTCCCCAGCACCGGGAGCGGGCTGGCCGTGGACGAGATGACGATGTCCGTCTCGGCGAGGTGGGAAGGAATCTCGGTCAGCGCGATCGCGTAGCCATCGAATTGAGCGGCGAGGTGGTGGGCGCGCTCCACCGTGCGGTTGGCCACGACCAGCCGGCCGATCCCGTGCTGGTGCAGGTGGCGTGCCGCGAGCTCGATCGTCTCTCCCGCCCCGATGAGCAATGCCGTCTGGGTGGAGAGGTCGCTGAAGATCTGGCGCGCCAGGCTGACCGCGGCGAACGCCACCGAGACCGGGCTGTGACCGATCGCCGTGTCCGTGCGGACCTGCTTGGCCACCGCGAAACAGTGCTGGAACAGCCGGCTCAGGAGCTTCTGGGCGGTCTCCGCCTCGCTGGCGCTTTGATAGGCCGCCTTGACCTGGCCGAGGATCTGCGGCTCTCCCAGCACCATGGAGTCCAGGCCGCTCGCAACCCGCAGGAGATGGCGGACCGCCTCGGCGTCGTGACGGGTATACAGGTAGGGCTCGAACTGGTCCGGGGACAGGCCGTGGAACTCGCCGAACCAGCGCCCGACCTCGTAGGCGCTGGCTTCCCCTGTTGCGCAGTAGACCTCGGTGCGGTTGCAGGTGGAGAGGATCGCCCCCTCGGAGACGCCTTCGAGGGAGACGAGGCTCTGGAGTGCCTCCCCGATGACGTCCGGTCCGAACGTAAGGCGCTCGCGCACGCCTACGGGCGCGGTCTTATGGTTGAGGCCTAGTACGATCAAGGACATTTGGTGGCCGAGAGGCTGTAAGAACTAAAATTCTCATTGACCGTCCAACTTTATTCAAGAATTCCGGCCTCGGCCAGAGGAAACCAGGACCGAGGGCGGGGGTGTCGAGCGGAACATCGGGTCCGGGAATTCCCTTATACTGGGACCGTCGTGCCTCGCGGCGGGCGCCTGCTCCGGAGGTCGAGGTGCATTGCATAGGACAACCTGCGCCATTGCTCCGTCTCATTCTCTGCGCATTCTTCCTCCTGGCGCTCAGCGGCTGCGCTGACGCGCTGCGCCGGCCGGACACGGCGCCCGCCCCCGAGTCCGCCCCCGAGGAGGTGGAGCTGCCGTTTCCGGAGCCCGAGCCCGTGGCGGTCGAGCTCTCGTCCGACCTGCTCTACAGCCTGCTCGTGGCCGAGGTGGCCGCCCAGCGCAGCGACCTGGAGCGTGCCCTGGGTCACTACCTGTACGTGGCCAAGACGGCGGGGCTGGCCTATGCAGCCGAGCGTGCGGCCCGCATTGCGCGCTTCACCGACGACGATGAGCGTGCCCGCGAGGCCTCCAGCCTTTGGGTGGAGCTGGCGCCCAATGCCCTGGACGCCCGGCGATTCGCGGCCGCCCAGCACCTGGCCGACGGGGAGCCGGAGCAGGCGATGGAGCAGCTGGAGGCACTGATCCTGATCGCGGATGCGCGAGGCGAGGAGGGCTTCCTGGAAGCGGCGGAGGTCTTGAGCCGGGCCCCGGACAAGGAGGAGGGCCTGGCGTTGATGCGTCGCCTGGTGGACGGACACCACGGCGAACCGGAGGCCCGTTACGCTCTGGTGGTGACGGCGCTGGCGACCCAGCACTTCGACGAGGCAAGGGACAACGCGCGCCGCGTGCTCCAGCAGCGGCCGGAGTGGCACCACGTGCGGGTACTGCTGGCCCGCATACTGATCCAGAGCGGCGACACCGACGGCGCCCGGAAGCTGCTCCGGGACGCGGTCCGGAGCTACCCGGAGAGCGAGGTGCTTCGCACGGCCTATGCGCAGATCCTCATGGAGCAGAAGGACTTGGGTGGGGCCTACGAGCAGTTCCAGGCGCTCCTGGAGCGCGACGGCGCAAGTGAGGACATCCGTTTCGCCCTCGGCGTGCTCGCCGTCGAGCTGGAGCGGCCCGAGGAGGCGCGCGGATATCTGGGGGCGGTCTACCGAGAGGGCGCGCGCCAGGACGAAGCGGCATACTTCCTCGGGCGGCTGGAGCAGGAGGAGGGCAGGAGCCAGGAGGCCATCGACTGGTATCGCAAAGTCAGTGGGGCCGAGTACCGTTCCGAGGCCGGCGTCGCCCTCGCCGAGCTGCTCGCGGAGGCAGGCCGGATCGACGAGGCCCGCGAGGTGCTCCAGCGGCTGCGCGTGCAGGCGCCGGGACAGTCGGTCTGGCTCTACCTGGAAGAGGCGGATCTGCTGAAGGAGAACGGCGAGCCGGAACAGGTCTGGGCGCTTTACGACACGGCCCTGGAGGCGCATCCGGGAAACGCCGATCTGCTCTACGCCCGGGCGATGTACGGGGCCGCAGAGGATCGGCTCGACGTCCTGGAGCGCGACCTGGGGGCGATCCTCGCCGAGGACCCCGACCATGCCGACGCCCTGAACGCCCTGGGCTACACCCTGGCCGAGCGCACCGACCGCTACGAGGAGGCCCTCGGCTACATCGAGCGCGCGCTCGCCCTCAAGCCCGACAACGGGGCGATCCTCGACAGCATGGGCTGGGTGCTCTACCGCCTGGGCAGGCCCGGCGAGGCGCTGGACTTCCTCCGCCGGGCCCTCGACGCCGACTTCGACGGAGAGATCGCGGCCCATCTCGGGGAGGTGCTGTGGGTGACGGGGGAGCGCGAGGCCGCCCGGAAGATCTGGAATGAGGCGCTGGAGCGCGATCCCGGGAACGAGTACGTGGTCGAGACCATGGAGCGTCTCGACTGACCGGCCGATGCCGCGCCCGCGCACGCCGCTCTGCTGGCGGTCAACGCCGGTTGCGCTCGCCGTCGTGGTCCTGCTGTCGGCGTGCGCCTCCGTGCGCGAGCCGCCCCCACCGCCACCCTCGCAGACCCAGGTGCCCCGGGTGTGGACACTGGAAGGCCGGATCGGTGTTCGGATGCAGGATCAGGGCTGGCAGGCCCGGTTGAGGTGGCAGCAGCAGGGAGACGACTTCCACGCCCGGCTGAGCGGGCCCCTGGGAAGCGGCACGGTGGACCTCCGGATGGCGGACGGCGTCCTGCGGGTGCGAGACAGCCGGGGCGGGGAGCGCAGCGGGCCGGAGATCGACGTCTGGGCCCGGGAGGCGTTCGGCGAGCCCCTGCCGGTGGAAGAGCTGCGCTTCTGGCTGCTCGGGCTTGCGCGCCCGGACCTCCCTGCTCAGATGGACGAAGACGTCGATGGGCTGCCCCGGGGTCTGTCCCAGGCCGGGTGGCGGGTGCGTTTCGACGAGTGGGCGCGCTTCGAGGGGCGCACCCTGCCGCGCCGCCTGAGCATCGAGCGGGGCAGGGTGAGGGTGAAGCTGGTGGTCCACCGATGGGAGCCCGGAGTGGCGGCCGGTGGCTGAGGGGCCGGGGGACTGGTGGCCCGCGCCGGCCAAGCTGAATCTGATGCTGCGGGTGGTCGGCCGGCGCCCCGACGGCTATCACCTGCTGCAGACCGTCTTCCAGTTCATCGACCGCGGCGATCGGCTCCGCTTCCGGGTGACCCGCGACGGCCGCATAAGGCGCATCGGCGACGTGCCGGGCGTGGACCAAGACGCAGACCTGACCGTCCGCGCGGCAAGGCGCCTGCAGAGCGCGGGCGACCGGCGTCTGGGCGTCGAGATCGAGCTCGACAAGCGCCTGCCCCTGGGCGGCGGTCTCGGTGGCGGCAGCTCCGACGCCGCCACCACGCTAGTCGCGCTGAATCGGCTCTGGCGCATCGGGCTTGCGCCGGAGCGGCTCGCCGCCCTGGGACTGGGTCTCGGTGCCGACGTTCCGGTCTTCGTGCGCGGTCGGGCCGCCTGGGCCGAGGGGGTTGGGGAGCGCCTCACGCCGTTGGACATGCCTGAGCCCTGGTATCTGGTGGTCGTGCCTCCGTGCGCTGTCTCCACCGGGGGGGTGTTCAACGACCCGGAATTGACACGAAATTCCACCCCGATCACAATAGCCGACTTTCTCCGGGGAACCGGTGGAAACGACTGCCTGGCGGTCGTGAAGCGGCGCTACCCCGCGGTCGCCCGGGCCCTGGAATGGCTCGGCGGCTACGCCGAGGGCAGGCTCACGGGCACCGGCGCCTGCGTCTTCGCCGCTTTCGACAGCGCAGAGGAGGCGCGCCGAGTGCTGGATCGGCTGCCGGCCGACTGGGACGGCTTCGTAGCCCGGGGCCTCAACCGATCCCCGCTGCTGGAACGTCTTGATCATTCGCGCGCTTGAGGGCCTCGGCCGGGGCGCCGAGGGAAGAGCGCCGGCCCCGAAGGGGCGAGGGCAGGATGCCCGGAATACAAAGCCGCCTGGAGCGGCTTTGATCGCCTGAGCGTAGCGACGGCGACCCCGAAGGGGTGGAGGGCAGGACGCCCGGAATACAAAGCTGCCGGGAGCGGCATTGATCGCCTGAGCGCAGCGACGGCGACCCCGAAGGGGTGGAGGGCAGGACGCCCGGAATAATCCTGCCGCCGGCGGCAGGATGGGGCGCGACGGATAACTGGGGCGTCGCCAAGCGGTTAAGGCACTGGACTTTGACTCCAGCATGCGCAGGTTCGAATCCTGCCGCCCCAGCCACACAAGCCAGCCGCCGACGGCGGTCACGGGGGCGGCAGGATGAGAACCGGGTTCGACGGATTCGCCGGGAGCGAATCCGGGCGGCGCGGAGCTCCGGCCCCGAAGGGGCGGAGGGCAGGATGCCCGAAGCAATCCTGCCGCCCCAGCCACACATCTTGGGCCCCGCCTTCAGGGACG
>JASFUT010000032.1:0-17409 GCA_050050175.1 Chromatiales bacterium | reverse complement strand
GAGCACTAGGGCGGTGATTCACGGGTGACTACGGTAGACAGTAGGCAGTAGACAGGGGCGGGCTCGGCCTGCGCTCCAGGGGAGCGGCACAGGGCTGCGACTGTGGGCGCGGCGGCGCCTGCCCCGCGGACACAGGCCCCGGGCGCCGGGCGCAGTCTGCGTCTCGGCGGCTCGCTCGCGACACCGGTCCGTGAGCGATAGGTTGTCCCTTTTCGGGCCCCCCGCACCGCAGGCCCGGGACGTGGGGCTCAGGCCGGCGGGAGGGCGGAGACGGGGGGCAGCCTCCAGATATCCTGGCTGTACTCGCGCATGGTCCGGTCGGTGGAAAACCGCCCGCTGGAGGCGCTGTTGTAGATGCTGCTGCGCACCCACTGGTCCCGGTCCCGGTAGTAGGCGGCCGCGTGGCGCTGGGCCTCCAGGTAGCTGCGGAAGTCCGCCGCCACCACCCAGGGGTCGTGGGGACTGCGGATCGACTGGATGATGGGGTCGAAAAGGCCCGGCTCGAACTGATTGAAGTGGCCCAGCTCGAGCAGGCGCATGACCCGGGCGAGCTCCGGCTCCTCCTCGATGATGGCGTTGGGGTTATAGGCCGAGCGCAGCTCCGCGACCTCCGAGGCAGTGTGCCCGAACAGAAAGAAGTGATCGTCGCCCACCGCGTCGCGGATCTCGATGTTCGCCCCGTCCAGGGTCCCTATGGTCAGCGCGCCGTTCATCATGAACTTCATGTTTCCGGTGCCCGAGGCCTCCTTGCCCGCGGTGGAGATCTGCTCCGACAGGTCGGTTCCGGGACAGATCACCTCCATCGACGAGACCCGGTAATTGGGCACGAATACGAGCTTCAGCAGGGTTCCCACCGAGGCGTCGGCGTTCACGACCCAGGCGACGTTGCTGATCAGCTTGATGATCAGCTTCGCCCGGGCGTAGCCCGGCGCCGCCTTGCCGCCGATCAGGACGCAGCGCGGAGTCCACTCGTCGGTATCGCCCCGCTTGATCCGATCGTAGAGATGGATCACGTGCAGCACGTTCAGCAGCTGGCGCTTGTATTCGTGGATGCGCTTGACCTGTACGTCGAACAGGGCCTCCGGGTCGAACGAGATGCCGGTCTCCTCCTTGACCATGGCCGCCAGCCGCTCCTTGTTCAGCTGCTTGACGCGATGCCAGCGCTCCCTGAAGGCACCGTCCTCCGCCAGGGGGCGCAGCTTGGAGAGCTCCGACAGGTCGGCGACCCAGCGATCGCCGATGGCCTCGGTGACCAGACCCCGTAGGCCCGGATTGCAGCCGGCCAGCCAGCGGCGCTGCGTCACGCCGTTCGTCTTGTTGTTGAACTTCTCCGGCCAGAGGTCGTTGAAGTCGCAGAACAGCCCCTCCTTGAGCAGATTGGAGTGCAGCTCGGCCACCCCGTTGACCGAGAAGCTCCCGACGATGGCCAGGTACGCCATGCGCACCATCCGCTCGGGACCCTCCTCGATGATCGACATGCGCCGCTGCCGCTCCGTGTCGCCGGGCCAGCGGTTCGCCACCTCGCGCAGGAAGCGGGCGTTGATCTCGTAGATGATCTCGAGCGGCCGGGGAAGCAGCTGCTCGAACATCCGCACGGGCCACTTCTCCAGGGCCTCCGGGAGGAGGGTGTGATTGGTGTAGGCCATGGTCCGGCTGACGATCCGCCAGGCCTCGTCCCAGTGCAGGCCCTCCTCGTCCATGAGCAGCCGCATGAGCTCGGCGACGGCGATGGTGGGGTGCGTGTCGTTGAGCTGAAAGCAGTTCTTCTCGGCAAACTGGTCGAAACCGTCGTGGCTGATCCGCTTCCACTCCCGGATCACGTCCTGCAGACTTGCGGAGGCCAGAAGATACTGCTGGCGCAGGCGAAGCTCCTTGCCGTTCTCGCTGGCGTCGTTTGGATAGAGCACCATGGTGATGTGCTCGGCGGCGTTCTTCGCGGCCACCGATTCCGGATAGCTGCCGGCGTTGAACTCTTCAAGGTCGAACTCGTCGGTGGCCGCCGCGCCCCAGAGCCGGAGCGTGTTGACCGTTCCGTTTCGATACCCCGGGATAGGGATGTCGTAGGGCACGGCCAACACGTCATGGGTGTCAACCCAGCGCATCATCCGGTGGCCGTTGTTGGCTACGTACTGCTCGGTCCGGCCCCCGAAATGCACCCGTTGGGTGTGCTCGGGGCGTTCCAGCTCCCAGGGGTTGCCGTCGCGCAGCCAGTGGTCGGGCTCCTCGAGCTGGTAGCCGTTCTGCACCTCCTGGCGGAACATGCCGTACTCGTACCTCAGGCCGTAGCCCTTGACCGGCAGCTGCAGAGTGGCGCAGCTGTCGAGGAAGCAGGCGGCCAGCCTGCCCAGACCCCCGTTCCCCAGGCCGGCGTCCGGCTCCTGGTCGGCCAGATCCTCCAGCCGCATACCCAGGTCGTACAGGGCCCTGGATGCGTCGTCGGTAACGCCCAGGTTGAGCATGGCGTTGCACAGCGTCCGGCCCATGAGGTACTCGAGGGAGAGGTAGTAGGTGCGCCTGCAGCCAGCCTCGTCATAGGCATAGAGGGTCCGCTTCCACCGCTCCATGAGACGTGCGCGCACCGCCAGGGCCAGAGACTTGTAGTGGTAGTGCGGGGAGTTGCAGTACCGATCCCGCCCGAGGGTGTGATTGAAATAGTGGCGGAAGTCTTCCGCCAGGGCGAAACGGTCCATGCCGAGCGGCGGCAGGTCCGTCAGCTTGGGATTGAGACCGCCGTGGTCGCATTGTTGGGCAAAGGCGGCGTAGCCGAACTTTGGCTGCATGGGGCGTTACCTCGGCAAACGGATGGGCTTGCCCGGCATTATGCAAGCTCCGGGCCGATACCGACTAGCCCGGTGAGCTCAGGGCGTGTCTTCGAAGAGCAGCGCGTAGGGCCGGTCCAGGGCGGCCTCGAGCTCGCCCAGGGAGAAGCTGCGGCTCTTGCGCACCCACTCCCGGCCCTCGAAGAAGGCGAGGACCGTGGGCACGGTGAGCACGCGGTGGTGCGCGGCGACCGCCGGGAGGGTCGCGCAGTCCACCAGCCGGGTCTGCAGCTCGGGAAATCGCCGGGCGACCAGTCCCGCCACCCGCGGCCTGAGGACCTCGCAGACGCTGCAGTCGCGCCCGGTGAAGTATACCAGCACGCCCGGTAAGGCCGAGATGGCATGCTCGAGCTCTTCGGGGGCCGTCACCTCCGGAAATCGGGGGGGAGGCTGGGACATGGGCTCCATCATAGACCAGGGCGAGGGCCCGGCGGCAATGTGTGCGTGGGACATACCGGCGCCCACCCGGGCGTCGGGGGCGTGCCGGCGGAGGGGCGGGGCGGCCGTCGGTGATCCGGTGAAGAGCGCGGCAGCAGCGGGGAGGGGCCGCCCGGCGACGCGCCGCCCTCAGATTGCCACCATCTCGAAGTCCGCCTTGGCGGCCCCGCACTCCGGGCACGCCCAGTCCTCGGGCACGTCTTCCCAGCGCGTACCCGGTGCGATGCCGTCCTCCGGCAGGCCGGCGGCCTCGTCGTACACGAAGCCGCAGACGACGCATTCCCACTTCCGCATGCCGACCACCTCTGGAAACCGACCTCTCCGCCCACCGCTCTCGGAGAGAGCCTCCTGGCTGCAAGGCCCGCCTGGCGCAGGATCGGTGAAGAACCGACGGGGCCCAGAGGCCGGGTGTATTGACTCCCGCCGGCGCGAAGCCCCGCCTGCCGGGGTCTGCCGCGTCATCTGCGTCTCTGCGGCGGTTCCGGTCGGTAGGAAGTTGGGGTCGGCGCCCGCCCAATCAACCTCGGGCGCCAGCGGATCGGGAACCCGTTTCGGGCGCTGGAGCAGGCGGGCAGGCCGCCTCAGGCCGGCCCTGCCGGGCCCTCGAGCGCTTCCAGGGCGGCGAGCCAGCGATCCTCCGCGTCCCCCAGGGCCCGATCCACCTCTGATTTCCGCGCCAGGGCCTCCTTGAGCTCGTCCCTGGCGCCGTCGGCATACAGCGCGGGCTCGGCGAGTCGCGACTCCAGCGCGGCCTGCTCCTGCGAGAGTCGCTCCACCTCGGACTCCAGGCTGCGGGCCTGGCGCCTCATGGGCTCGAGCATGCGCCGGCGCTCCGCCTCCTGGCGCTTGCGGTCCTTGCGGGCGGGCGCCGCGCCTGTCCCGCTGCGCCCGCCCTGAAGGGATCGGGTGCGGGCCTGAAGCCATGCCGGGTAGTCGTCCAGGGCTCCCGCGAACGGCTCGGTCCGGCCGCCGTGCACCAACAGCAGCTCGTCGGTGGTGATCCGCAGGAGGTGGCGGTCGTGGGAGACGATCACCATCGCGCCCTGAAAGTCCTGCAGCGCCTGGCCCAGGGCGTGCCGCATCTCCAGGTCGAGGTGGTTGGTGGGCTCGTCGAGCAGGAGGAGATTCGGTCGCCGGAAGACCAGCAGGGCCAGTGCGAGTCGCGCCTTCTCGCCTCCCGACAGGGGGGCCACGGACTGGACTGCACGATCGCCCTGGAATCCGAAGCCGCCGAGGTAGTCGCGCAGCGCCTGCTCGGTCGCCCGCCGGTCGAGCTGCGCCAGGTGATCGAGGGGGCTGTGGTCCGGATGCAGCTGGTCGAGCTGGTGCTGGGCGAAGTACCCCACGGCCAGGTCCGCCGCCGTCTCCAGCTTCCCCTGGAGCAGAGTCAGCGAACCGGCCAGCAGCTTGATCAGGGTCGACTTGCCGGCGCCGTTGGGGCCGAGCAACCCCAGGCGGTCTCCGGGGGACAGGCTCATTGTCAGCCCCTGCAGCACCGGCCGGGCCCCGTACCCGGCCGCACCGGCCTCGATGCGGACCAGGGGGTTGGGGAGCCGCTCCGGCTCCGGGAAGGCGAAGTGGAAGGGCGAGTCCACGTGTGCCGGCGCGATCTGCTCCATGCGCTCCAGGGCCTTGAGGCGGCTCTGGGCCTGGCGCGCCTTGGTGGCCTTGGCGCGGAAGCGCTCGACGAAGCCGCGGATGTGCGCGATCTCGCGCTGCTGGCGGTCGTGCTCGGCCTGCTGCCGCGCGAGGTGCTCCGCCCGCGTGCGCTCGAAAGCGCTGTAGTTGCCGTTGTAGAGCGTGGCGCGTTGGTGCTCGACGTGGACCACGTGGTCGATCACCGCGTCCATGAAGTCGCGGTCGTGGGAGATGAGCAGGAGCGTGCCCCGATAACGGCGCAGCCAGTCCTCGAGCCAGATCACCGCGTCCAGATCCAGGTGATTGGTCGGCTCGTCGAGCAGCAGCAGATCGGAGCGGCACATCAAGGCGCGGGCGAGGTTCAGGCGCATGCGCCAGCCCCCGGAGAACCGGTCTACGGCCTGGTGCTCCTCGCCGGGGGCAAAACCGAGCCCGCGGAGCAGCCGGGCCGCCCGCGCGCGCGCCCCGTAGCCCCCGATGGCCTCGAGGTGGCCGTGCAGCTCGGCCGCGCGCGTGCCCTGGTGCGCGGTCTCCGCGGCGGCCAGCTCGGCCTCGACCGTGCGCAGCTCCAGGTCGCCGTCGAGGACGTACTCGATGGCGGCACGCTGGTCCGAGGGCGTCTGCTGAGCGACGTGCGCGATCACCCAGCCGGGCGGCACCTCGATGTCACCCGCATCCGAGTGGAGCTCACCGAGCACCAGGGCGAACAGGCTGGACTTGCCCACGCCGTTGGCCCCGGTGACGCCCAGCTTCCAGCCGGGGTGCACACTGAAGCTCGCCTCCTGGAACAGGAGCCTCGGGCCGCGACGGAGACTGAGATTGCGGAGCCGGAGCATGGCGGCGCAGTGTACAGCCCATCTCAGGGGTACTGCCATGGCTCATGCGCCTCCGGGGCCGACTTGGGTCAGGCGGGGCGGTCGCGCCGATCCAGACAGCGATAGCCGATGGCCTCGGCCAGGTGGGCCGGCTCGATGGCCCCTGTGCCTGCGAGGTCGGCGATAGTCCGCGCGAGCTTCAGGATGCGGTGATAGGCGCGGGCCGACAGGCCGAAGGCATCGACGGCCCGCAGCAGCAGCGCCCGTCCCTCCGCGTCGAGCCGGCAGTCCCGCTCGACGAGCGGTGTGGACAGATCGGCGTTGGCCCTGCCCGAGCGCGCCAGCTGGACGCCCCGGGCGCGGGTGACCCGGGCGCGCACCGCCGCGCTGTCCGGTCCCGGGGGCGCTCCCGCGGGAGCGAGGACGTCGGTGGGGGGGCGCGGCACCTGGATCTGCAGATCGATGCGGTCGAGCAGCGGGCCGGACAGCCGCGAGCGGTAGCGCGCGATCTGGTCCGCCGTGCAGGTGCACGGCCGCGCGCCCGTGTCGCCCAGATGCCCGCAGGGACAGGGATTCATCGCCGCGATGAGCTGGAAACGGGCGGGGAACTCCGCCTGGCGGGCGGCCCGGGAGATCTGAATCCGGCCCGATTCCAGGGGCTCCCTGAGGACCTCCAGCACCCTGCGGTCGAACTCGGGCAACTCATCCAGGAACAGGACCCCGTTGTGGGCGAGGGAGATCTCGCCCGGTCGGGGCTGACTGCCCCCTCCGACCAGCGCCACCGCGGAGGCCGTGTGGTGCGGGGCGCGAAACGGACGAACGCCCCACATCCGCTCGTCCAGCCGCTCGGCGACGGAATAGACCGACGCGGTCTCGAGCGCATCGCGCTCCTCCATGGGGGGGAGCAGCCCGGGCAGGCGCGCCGCCAGCATGGACTTTCCCGTGCCCGGCGGGCCGATCATCAGCAGGCTGTGCCTGCCCGCCGCAGCGATCTCCAGGGCGCGCTTGGCCGCCGCCTGCCCGCGCACCTCCGCCAGGTCGGCGTAGGGCGGCTCGGATGCCCGGTCGATGACCGCGGGGGGGCTCGGCGGGATCAGGGCCTGGCCGCTCAGGTGGGCACTGACCTCCAGCAGGTGGTCCGCGGCGACGACTTTCAGGTCGACGACCCGCGTCGCCTCGGCAGCGTTGGAGCGGGGCAGTATCAGGGTGCGACCCTGGTCCCGCGCGGCCAGCGCCAGCGGAATGACGGCGCGGATCGGCCGCAGCTCGCCGGACAGGGCCAGCTCGCCGGCCAGCTCGTAACCCTGGATGGCCTCGCCGGGGACCTGGCCGGAGGCGGCGAGCACCCCCAGCGCGATGGGCAGATCGAAGCGGCCGCCCTCCTTGGGGAGATCGGCCGGGGCCAGGTTGACGGTGAGGCGGCGCTGGGGAAACTCGAAGCGGCAGTTGAGGAGGGCGCCGCGGACCCGGTCCTTGCTCTCCTTTACCGCCGCCTCCGGCAGGCCGACGATGGACAGGGCCGGCAGGCCGTTGGTGATGTGCACCTCGACCGTGACCAGCGGGGCGTCCACCCCGACGTTTGCCCGGCTATACAGGACGGCGAGTGACACGGCGCGCTTCCATGCACGGGGGCCTCTCTACTTGTCGGGGCGGGGATCCGGGGCCCGGCCCCGCCGCTCGAGCTCGTCGATGCGCTGCTGCAGCGCCTCGAGCTTCTCGCGGGTTCGGGCAAGCACGCCGGCCTGCACCTCGAGCTCTTCGCGGGTCACCAGATCCATCCGCCGGAGCGCGGCCTCCAGGGCCGCCCGGAGGCTGCGCTCCGCGTCCTGCTGCAGCATCTGCACCCCTTGCGGCAGGCTCTCCGCCAGCCGGCGCGCCAGGTCGTCCAGCACCTTGGGATCACTGAAAGACGGACGGGTTCCGGTCATCACGCCCTTAGATTAACGGTTCGCAATGTCCGGTTCCAGGGGGGAGCGCTCCCGGGCGTGGACGGCGCGCACCAACATGGTGCACCGAATTGGTGCGCCCGCCCATGGATCGCACAGCGAGGTGCAGACCCGGATCTCCTCCCGGCGTTGGAATGCCGCAATATGTTGATTATTGACCACATTATGCGTTTGGCACGCATGGTGCTTTCAGGTGCCCCGCAAGGCGGTTCGTGTGGGTTTCCGCCGGTTTTCCAACCAAACCTAGAGGAACGACAGATGAAGCTTCGCAAAGTCAGTCTCGCATGCGGCGGCCTGCTGGTGGCGGGCATGGGCTCCCCGGTCATGGCCCAGGGGGTGGCCGATATGTTCAGCGCCAACGTCGCCCTGACCAACGACTACGTGTGGCGCGGTATCTCCCAGACCAACGAGGACCCGGCGATCCAGGGCGGCTTCGATTTCGAGCACCCGAGCGGCGTGTACCTGGGCGTCTGGGGCTCCAACGTCGACTTCGACACCCAGGAGAACTGGAGCTACAGCCGCGGCTTCGAGTACACCGCAGGCGGCTACACCGCCGGGGGCGTGGAGTGGAGCCCGGTGCCGCCGTTCGTGTCCATCACCTCGCCGGCGGTCACCTTCCCGTCGCTCAGCTTCATGAGGGGGCTCAACCGGGTGGACTACGAGTCCGACGCCAGCATGGAGCTCGACGTCTACGGCGGCTATGCCACCGAGCTCGGCGGTGTCGGTCTGGACGTCGGCTTCATCCACTACGACTACCCGGGCGAGAGCGACCTGAACTTCGAAGAAGGCTACCTGGGCCTGAGCTTCGGTCCGGCCAGCGTGCAGGTCTCGCACGACTTCGACAATGACAACACGTACTACGAAGGCGGCGTCGGGTTCGACATCGTCTCCGGGTTCGCCCTGGGCGCACACATCGGCCACTACGACTTCGACGAAGGCGAAGACTACACCGACTGGAAGCTCGGCGTGACCAAGTCCTTCGCCGGGTTCGATTTCGAGCTGGCCTACACGGACACTGACGTGGATGACTGCTCGATTTGTGATTCCCGCGGCATCTTCACCGTCAGCAAGTCGTTCTAAGGGCCCCCAGAAGCGATGCGCCCCGCTCCGGCGGGGCGCAGCAGGAGACGCAGAGATGAAATTGATCACAGCAATCATCAAGCCATTCAAGCTGGACGATGTCCGCGAGGCGCTCTCGGAGATCGGCGTGAGCGGGATCACCGTCGTCGAGGTCAAGGGGTTCGGCCGCCAGAAGGGCCATACCGAGCTCTACCGCGGCGCCGAGTACGTGGTGGACTTCCTGCCGAAGATCAAGGTCGAGGTGGCCCTGGACGACTCCCTCGTCGACCAGGCCATCGAGGCCATCAGCGGGGCCGCCAAGACCGGCAAGATCGGCGACGGCAAGATCTTTGTCTACGACCTGGACCAGGCGATCAGGATCCGTACCGGCGAGACCGGTCCGGACGCCCTGTGACGGGTCCGTCGATTCCCCATGCGGAGGGTTGAACAGTGGAAGCAGTAACTCAGCTCAGCTACGCGCTGGACACATTCTATTTCCTGGTGACAGGAGCGCTCGTAATGTGGATGGCGGCGGGCTTCGCCATGCTCGAGGCCGGACTGGTCCGGGCCAAGAACACCGCCGAGATCCTTACCAAGAACATCACCCTGTATGCCATCGCGTCGATCATGTACATGCTCGTGGGGTACAACATCATGTACCCCGGCGAGGCGGTCAACTCCTGGTGGCCCGGCATCAGCTTCCTGCTCGGTGCCGACAACACTGTGGACGCGGTCCTGGCGGGCGGTGACGACGCCCCCTACTACTCCGGCATGTCGGACTTCTTCTTCCAGGTGGTCTTCGTCGCAACGGCCATGTCCATCGTCTCCGGTGCCGTGGCCGAGCGCATGAAGCTCTGGGCCTTCCTGCTGTTCGCAGTGGTGATGACCGGCTTCATCTACCCCATGCAGGGCTACTGGAAGTGGGGCGGCGGCTTCCTCGACGGCCTGGGCTTCCAGGACTTCGCGGGATCCGGCGTGGTGCACCTGTGCGGCGCCTCCGCCGCCCTGGCCGGGGTGCTCCTGCTGGGGGCACGCAAAGGCAAATACCTGGCCGACGGCCGGATCAACGCCATCCCGGGCGCGAACCTGCCGTTGGCGACCCTGGGCACCTTCATCCTGTGGCTCGGCTGGTTCGGGTTCAACGGCGGCTCCGAGCTCATGGTCTCCAACGTGGACGAGGCCAATGCGGTGGCGCTGGTGTTCGTGAACACCAACACCGCGGCGGCCGGCGGCGTGGTGGCGGCGCTGATCACCGCCCGGATGATGTTCGGCAAGGCGGATCTGACCATGGCGCTCAACGGTGCCCTGGCCGGCCTGGTGGCCATCACGGCCGAGCCCCTGGCGCCGACCCCGCTCTGGGCGACCATCGTCGGGGCCATCGGCGGCATCATCGTCGTCTTCTCGATCGTCGGGCTGGACAAGCTCAAGATCGACGATCCGGTAGGCGCCATCTCCGTCCACGGTGTCGTCGGGATGTGGGGTCTGATGGCGGTGC
Source organism: Chromatiales bacterium (assembly GCA_050050175.1). Taxonomy (GTDB): domain Bacteria; phylum Pseudomonadota; class Gammaproteobacteria; order Chromatiales; family Chromatiaceae; genus CAVQCX01. The sequence goes on along the minus strand of JASFUT010000032.1, from coordinate 7,199 downwards.
CGTTCTCCAACACCGGCGCGGGCTTCGGACCTCAGGCGATCGGCCTGGTCACCATCCTGGTCTGGACCGTCGTCGCGAGCTTGATCGTGTGGGGGATCCTGAAGCTGACCATGGGCATCAGGGTCAGCGAGGAAGAGGAGTACGACGGCGTCGACCTCAGCGAGTGCGGCCTCGAGGCCTACCCCGAGTTCGTCGGCAGTCAGGGCTCGGGCAAGTAAGACCGGAGCTCCGTCTCCGATCGGAAGCGGGCGCGAGAGCGCCCGCTTTTTTTCGTTCCGCCCGCGAGCCTTCCGAGGCCGTGTCCGCCGGCCTGACGGCGTTGCCCGCTGTCCCGCTTCAGCGGGACAACGGACTTGGACCGCACCCAGGCAGGCGTCGCCCGCCGGGCGTGTCCGGCTGAAGCCTAGGGCAGCTTGCTGTGGGTCCCGTCGCAGAAGGGCGCTTCGGCGCTGTGCTTGCAGCCGCAGAGCCACACCTTGCGGGGCTCGGTGAGCTCGAGCTTCACGGGTGCGAAATCCGAGCCCTTGTGAGATCCGTCGCAGAAGGGCTGATTCCGGGACTTGCCGCATCGGCACCACCAGTAGGTGCCGGCCTCGAGCATGAGACCGTAAGGGGACTTCTGGGGGATCTCGGGGTTGGCCATAGGTTCTCCGGTCGGTGTTGAGCCGGCGCACGGGCGTGCGCCGGGCCGATCCCTCCGTCGCCCAGGGCGCGTTGATGAGGGAAGGGCAGGGGGTCTATCATCGAGCCGGGACAAAAATACCAGGGGCGGACATGGCCATCATCCTGCGGGTAGCGGGGTTTCTCCTGTCGGCGGTCGTCTGTTCCTCCACCTTGGGCGCCGGGGTCTACCGGTGGGTGGACGAGCAGGGTCGGACCCATTTCGGCGACCGGCCTCCGGTTTCGGCCGAGGCACAGGCGGTCGATCTCCCGCGGCCGGCGCCCCCCTCTGCCGGCCCGTCTGCCCAGGCGCAGGACCGGGAGAAGGCGCGCCGCAAGCTGCTCGAGTACTACGACGACAAGCGCGCCGAGGAGAAGGCCGCGGCCGAGCAGGCGCGGCAGGAGCGTGACGCCCGCGAGGCCGGCTGCCGCCAGGCCCGCCGGGCGTTGAAGCGCTACACGTCCAGCGGTCGCATCTACAAGCCTACGGCCGATGGAGGGCGCGCCTATCTGAGCGCCGAGGAGCTCGACGCCCTGATCGGGCATCTGGAGCAGCAGGTCTCGAGCCTATGTGATTAGAACCGTGCTGGATCCCAAGGCGTCCGAGCCGCTGGCGTCGATGCCTTGCGTGGCTGCATTCGCCTCGGGAGCCGTCCCCTGGCTACCGCCGACTGTCTACTTCTTTCGCCAGCCGCCTGCGGAAGAATTCGGGCATGGCGGTGGCGGCCCGGTGGATGCCGGCGTTGTAGTACAACGTCTCGAAGGGTCGGGCGTCCACGTCGGCCTCGCGCAGCGCGGGGATGGGCGCGTCTCTGCAGGCCAGGGTGGCGCTCCACCAGCCGGAGGGGTAAACGCACTGAGGGAAGAACAGGGTGCGGGCCTCGTGGAAGCCGACCGACGCCATCGTGTGGTGGACGTGCTCCAGCAGGTCCATGTGGAACAGGGGCGACTCGGACTGGCCGCATAGCAGGCCCCCGGCTCGCAGCGCCCGGTGGCAGGCGGCGAAGAAGGCCTCGGAGAAGAGCACGGCCGCCGGTCCGAGGGGATCGCTGCCGTCGACGATGATGAGGTCGTAGCTGCCGGGTTGCGCCTGCTCGACCCAGTCGATCCCGTCGTCGAAGTGCAGGCGGGCCCTCGGGTCGCCGTTGGACTCGCACAGACGGGGGAAGAAGCGTTCGGCGGCCCGCGTGACCTCCTCGTCGATCTCGACCTGCTCCACCCGCTCGATTCGGTCGTGCTTGAGCACCTCGCGAAGGGTGCCGCAGTCGCCGCCGCCGACGATGAGCACGTCGCGGGGAGCGGGATGGCAGAATATCACCGGGTGCGCGAGCATCTCGTGATAGATGAAGTTGTCCCTGTCGGTGAGCATCACCAGTCCGTCCAGGGTGAGCAGGCGGCCGAACGAGCGGGTCTCGAATACCTCGATGGTCTGGTACCGGGACCGCTTCTCGTAGAGCTTCTTCTCCAGTCGGAAGGAGATCGCGGAGCCCTCCTCGCTCCACTCCTCGGTGAACCAATCGGTGTCTTCGGGTATCACCTTCCGGCCTCCCTCGGGCTGGGTTGGCACGGCGCGCGCGCCGGGCAGGGGTGCGACGATGGTAAAGAACCGGGCAGGAGTTGTGAATGCGCAATAGACGGCAGGCGATGGGTGCGCGCCCTCTGGCCAGGCGCGGGCGCCTCTAAGACAATGGGCGCCACAGGCCGCCCGTTGGAGGGTCGGGCCGAACCGCCCGCGGATAGGTCACCTCATGTGGAGCATCGCAGACGCCCGACGGACCTACTCCCTGGCCAGCTGGGGCGAGGGTTACTTCGGCATCAACCCCCAGGGCCATATGATCGCCCGTCCGCTGCGGGACGCGGGCCCCGAGGTCGACCTGTACCGGCTGGCGTCGGAGGTCCGAGAGGCCGGTCTCGCCTGGCCCGTGCTGGTGCGCTTCAACGACATCCTGCACGACCGGGTCCGTGCGTTGTGCGGCGCATTCGCCCAGGCCTTCGAGCGCACCGGCTACGGGGGGCGGTACACCGCGGTGTACCCGATCAAGGTGAACCAGCAGCACAGCGTCGTGGAGCACGTGCTGGCCGGAGGCGGGGACTGTGTGGGGCTGGAAGCGGGCAGCAAGCCGGAGCTCATGGCCGTGCTGGCCCAGGCGCCCGCCGGCGGCGTGATCGTGTGCAACGGCTACAAGGACCGCGAGTACATCCGTCTTGCCCTGATCGGCCAACGCCTCGGCCACCGTGTCTATATCGTCATCGAGAAGCTCAACGAGCTCGACGCCGTCCTCCGGGAGGCGGAGAGCCTGCAGGTCCGCCCCCTGATCGGGGTGCGCGTTCGCCTGGCGGCATCGGCCGCCGGCAACTGGCAGAACAGCGGCGGAGAGCGCGCCAAGTTCGGCCTCTCCGCCGGGCAGGTGCTGACCCTGGTGGATCGCCTGCGAAGGGCCCGGAGGCTCGACTGCCTGGAGCTCCTCCACTCCCATCTGGGCTCCCAGATTCCGAATCTACGCGACATCGCGGGTGCCATGGACGAGGTGGCCCGCTTCTTCGCCGAGCTGGAGGCGCTCGGCGCGCGCATCCGGGTGGTGGACGTGGGTGGCGGGCTCGGCGTCGACTACGAGGGCACCGCCACCCGCCACTACTGTTCGATCAACTACAGCCTGGAGCGCTATGCCCGGGCGGTGGTCGACGCGTTGAAGGGCATCTGCGCCGAGCGGGGCCTTCGGGAGCCGGATATCATCACCGAGTCCGGACGCGCGATGACGGCGCACCATGCGGTGCTCGTCGCCGAAGTGGTGGAGTGCGAGGCGGCCCCGGGGGACGGCGTGCCCGAAGCGCCCGCCGAGGAGGCGCCGCCCGTGCTCCGATCGCTGGCGCGCGCCCTGGACTCGGTGCCGAGCGCCTCGCCTCTGGAGATCTATCGCGAGGCGGCGCAGGATCTCGAAGACGCCCGCGAGGGCTTCAGGCGCGGAGATCTGGACCTGCGCCAGCGGGCCTGGGCCGAGGAGCTGTTCTACTCGGTCTGCCGACGGTTGAGGCCGCGGCTGAGCGCGGCCTCCCGCAGCCACCGGGCCCTGCTCGACGAGCTCAACGAGCGGCTCGCCGACAAGGTGTTCTGCAACTTCTCGGTGTTTCAGTCCATGCCGGACGTCTGGGCGATCGATCAGATATTCCCGGTCGCCCCCCTGCAGCGGCTCGACGAGGCGCCGGGGCGCAGCGGCGTGATCCAGGACCTGACCTGCGACTCGGACGGGTGCATCGAGCACTACGTGGACGAGAACGGGGTCGAGCGCACGCTCCCCCTGCACGACCTGCGCCCGGGCGAGCCCTATCTGCTGGGCTTCTTCCTGGTCGGCGCCTATCAGGAGATCCTGGGGGACATGCACAACCTGTTCGGCGACACCGATTCCATCAATGTCGAGCTGGACGGAGAGGGCGGCTACAGGCTGACGCGCCCGGAGCGCGGCGACTCGGCGGACGAGCTGCTGGGCTACGTGCACTTCGACCCCCGGGACATGCTGGCGAGCTTCCGCCGCAAGCTCGGCGCCACGGATCTGGCGGAGACCGACCGGGAGCGCTACTTCGAGGAGCTCGAGGCCGGCCTTTACGGCTATACCTACCTGGAGGATTGAGCGAGCCGCGCGCGGAGTCCGCGCGGTGGAGCGGTCCTCCCTGTCAACCGTCAACCGTCTTCGCTCCCCCCGTCACCGAGGATCCATCCGCCCATGCCCGACACCGCCCCATTCATACTCGTCGACGGATCCTCCTACCTGTTCCGCGCCTTCCATGCCCTGCCCCCCCTGTCCAACTCCCGGGGCGAGCCCACGGGGGCGGTGGTCGGGGTGGTCAACATGCTGCGTCGGCTGCTCGACCAGTATGGGCCGGGGCACATCGCCGTGGTCTTCGACGCGCCCGGGCGTACCTTCCGGGAGGACATCTACGAGGCGTACAAGGCCAATCGACCGCCCATGCCGGATGAGCTGCGCGCCCAGGTCGAGCCCCTGCACGAGATCGTCAGGGCCATGGGCCTGCCCCTGGTGATGGTGGAAGGCGTGGAGGCGGACGACGTGATCGCCACCCTGGCCGAGCGGGCCACCGCGCAGGGCATGGATACGCTGATCTCCACGGGGGACAAGGACCTGACCCAGCTGGTGGACGACCACGTCACCCTGGTCAACACCATGACCGACACGGTTCTCGACCGGGAAGCGGTGATCGCCAAGTTCGGGGTCCCGCCCGAGCGCATGGTGGATCTGCTCGCGCTGATCGGCGACCCCATCGACAACGTCCCGGGGGTCCCCAAGTGCGGCCCCAAGACCGCCGCCAAGTGGCTGACCCAATACGGGTCCCTGGACGGCATCATCGAGCATGCCGACGAGATCAAGGGCAAGGTCGGGGACAACCTGCGGGCCAGCCTGGATCAGCTCGCCCTTTCCCGAAAGCTCGTGACCGTCGACCGCCACCTGGACCTGGAGCAGGGGCCGGAGGATCTGGTCCTGGGCGAGCCCGATGCGGAGACGCTGCGTGCCTGGTACACGCGGATCGAGGCCAGGCGCCTGTTGGCCACCCTGGACGCGGGGGAGAGCGGCACCTCCGGCGGTGGTGGGCGGGCCGGGACGGCCCCCCGGTACGAGGCGGTCCTGGACGAGGCGGCCTTCGACGCCTGGCTGCGACGCCTGGAGGGGGCGGAGCTGATCGCCGTGGACACCGAGACCACCGACCTCAGCTACATGCGCGCGGAGCTGGTCGGGGTGTCGTTCTGCGTGGAGCCGGGAGAGGCCGCCTACGTGCCGGTCGACCACCGTTACCCCGGCGCACCACAGCAGCTCGACCGTGAGTGGGTGCTCACTCGTCTGAAGGGCTTCCTGGAGGACCCCGAACGTGCCAAGGTCGGCCAGAATCTCAAGTACGACATGGGGGTGCTCGCCCGCTACGGCGTTGCCCTGCGCGGTGTGCGCTTCGACACCATGCTGGAGTCCTATGTGATCGACTCCACGGCCACCCGCCACGACATGGACTCGCTCGCCGGGAAGTACCTGGGCTGGGGCACGATCAAGTACGAGGATGTGGCCGGCAAAGGCGCGAAGCAGCTCAGCTTCGATCAGGTGCCCTTGGAGCAGGCCGTTCCCTACGCCGCCGAGGATGCGGAGGTCACCCTGCGGCTGCACCAGGCTTTATGGCCAAAAATCGATAGCGAGCCCTCACTCCGCGGTCTGTTCCAGGAGATCGAGATGCCCCTGGTGCCGGTAATCTCACGCATGGAGCGCCGGGGCGTGCGCGTGGACCGCGCCATGCTCGCGACCCAGAGCCGGGAGCTCGCCGAGGGCATGGCGGCCGTCGAGGACCGGGCCTATGCCATCGCCGAGCGCCCCTTCAATCTGGGATCGCCCAAGCAGATCGGGCAGATCTTCTTCGAGGAGCTTGGTCTACCGGTTGTGGTGCGCACCCCCACCGGAGCGCCGTCCACCGCGGAATCCGTGCTCCAGGAGCTCGCCGACCAGGGCTTCGAGCTGCCCGCGCTGATTCTGCGGCACCGGGCGCTCTCCAAGCTCAAGTCCACCTACACCGACCGCCTGCCGGAGGTGATCAACCCGGAGACGGGGCGGGTCCACACCTCCTATCACCAGGCGGTGGCGGCCACCGGCCGCCTGTCCTCGTCCGACCCCAACCTGCAGAACATCCCCGTTCGCACCGAGGAGGGGCGGCGCATCCGCCGGGCGTTCGTCCCGGAGTCCGGATACCGGATGGTGGCGGCAGACTACTCCCAGATCGAGCTGCGCATCATGGCTCACCTGTCCCGGGACGAGGGGCTGCTCAAGGCGTTCGAGCAGGGCCTGGACATCCATCGGGCCACCGCGGCGGAGGTGTTCGGCCGGGCGCCCGACGCGGTCACGGCCGAGCAGCGCCGATCCGCCAAGGCGATCAACTTCGGGCTGATGTACGGCATGTCCGCCTTCGGGCTCGGCCGGCAGCTCGGCATCGAACGGGGCCTGGCCCAGGAGTACATCGATCTCTACTTCGAACGCTACCCCGGGGTGCGCGCCTTTATGGACCGCATCCGCGAGCAGGCGCGGGAGCAGGGCTACGTGGAGACCCTGTTCGGGCGCAGGCTCTACCTGCCCGAGATTCGCTCGCGCAACGGCCAGCGGCGGGCCGCGGCGGAGCGCACCGCGATCAATGCGCCGATGCAGGGCACCGCCGCCGATATCATCAAGCGCGCCATGATCGCCGTGGACCGGTGGATCGAGGAGGAGGACCCGGGGGTCTGGATGATCATGCAGGTCCACGACGAGCTCGTGCTCGAGGTGCGCGAGGGAGGGGTGGAGACCGCCTGCGAGCGGATTCGGGGGCTGATGGAGGCGGCGGCCGAGCTTTCGGTCCCCCTCGTGGTGGACCTGGGCGTTGGCGATAACTGGGATCAGGCTCACTGAGCGACTGTCTCCCGGGTGCGGCCGCGCGGCTCTGCCCTGTATTCCTATAACTTTATGAATTATATAATAATTAAGTAATGCCGACTGTAATGGTAAGTTTTGCGTTCCCCGGAC
>JASFUT010000031.1:0-17471 GCA_050050175.1 Chromatiales bacterium | reverse complement strand
GCTTCCCGATGTCAATCCGCTCAATCCGAAATACGAGCGGCTGATCCGGCTCTGGAGGCGCCTGCCATTGCCTATTGCCAATGCCCTGGGCCCCTGGATCGCCAGGGACCTGGGCTGACACCTGATCCGGCGTCCGGCCCGCGACCGATGAAGCCCGCTCTTCTATTCCTTTGCCACCGTTTCCCATTCCCGCCGGACAAGGGGGACAAAATCCGGTCTTTTCACCTTCTCAGCTATCTCGCGGAGCACTATCGTGTCTATCTCGGGGCCTTCGTCGACGACGAACGCGATTGGCTGCATGCCGCCGAAATCCAGCGCTGGTGCGAAGAGTCGAAGCTGCTGCGGCTGGCGCCGGGACGTGCGAGGCTCAGGAGCCTGAGAGGCCTGCTGAGCGCCAGGCCACTGACGCTGCCATACTATGCAATGCCGGAGATGAGCCGCTGGGTGGCTCAGGTGACTCGGCGCGAGCGCCTCACCCGGGCGCTCGTCTTCTCCTCGTCCATGGCCCAGTATGTGCTCGGAAAGGGCTTCGAGCAGGTGCGCCGGGTGATCGACTTCGTCGACGTGGACTCCGACAAGTGGCGTCAATACGCCGAGCGACAGGCACCCCCGCTCAAGTGGATATACCGGCGCGAGGCGAGAAAGCTGCTGGTCTACGAGCGCAGGGTCGCGTCGGTCGCCGACGCAAGCCTGTTCGTGTCGCAGATCGAGGCGGACCTGTTCCGGTCGCTGGCCCCCGAGGCGGGGGACCGGGTGGGATTCTTCTCCAACGGCGTGGACACCACGCGCTTCGCTCCCGACCTGGATCTCGATTCGCCGTATGCGCAGGGGGAGCGGGTAATCGTTTTCGCCGGCGCCATGGACTACTGGCCCAATGTCGATGCCGTGGAGTGGTTCGCGGCACAGGTGTTCCAGCAGCTGCATGCCGACGACCCCTCAGTGCGCTTTTTCATCGTCGGTCGCAACCCGACCCAGGCGGTGAAGCGTCTCGGAGAACGTCCCGGTGTGGTGGTCACAGGGGGGGTGGCCGACGTGCGCCCCTACGTCCTGCATTCGCGCCTCTCGGTGGCTCCGCTGCGCGTCGCGCGCGGCATACAGAACAAGGTGCTGGAGGCGATGGCCATGGGTCGCCCGGTCCTGGCGAGCAGGGCTGCACTGGAGGGCATTTCCGCCAGGCCCGGCCAGGAGATGATGCTGGCCGAGGGCGCCGCGGAGTTCCTCCAGCAGTCACGCCTGGCGTTGGCGGCGGACCTGACCGCCATGGGGGCGCGGGCCCGCCAGAGGGTCCTTAACGACTATGTCTGGGAGCGCCATCTGCCCGGCGTGCTCGAGATGCTGGAGTCGGCAGGCCCGGGGTCGCCCGTAGAGCGATTGGAGGCAAGTCGTGACCACGGATAACGCTGCCGCAGCGGCGCGCCGTGCGGCCGGTCCCTGGCCGAGGGCCATCACCGAGGTCGCGTTGGTGCTGATTCTGATCCTGGCGATATTTCACGAAACGCTCTGGTCGATGGTCTCGATCTGGCTGCGCTCGGACACCTTCGCTCACGGGTTCCTGATCCTCCCCATCTCGCTTTGGCTGATCTGGGACAGACGTCGGCAGATCGCATCGCTGACGCCGTCGCGAAGGTACCTTGGGCTTCTGCCCCTTGCGGCCTTCGGGGCCGTCTGGCTGGCGGCCAGGCTTGTGGACATCCAGGTCATACAGCAATTCATGCTGGTGGCCATGCTCGTCTCCAGCGCCTGGGTCGTCCTTGGCGACCGCGTGACCCGCGCCCTGCTGTTCCCTCTGGGCTTTCTCTTCTTCTCCGTCCCGGTCGGTGAGGCTCTGGTGCCTCCGATGATGGAGTTCACCGCGACCTTCACGGTGGAGCTGATCCGGTTGACCGGGATCCCCGTGTACCGGGAGGGATTGTTCTTCTCGCTTCCAAGCGGCAACTGGTCGGTGGTCGAGGCCTGCTCGGGCGTTCGATATCTGATCGCGGCCGTCACTCTCGGTGTCCTCTATGCCTACCTCACGTACCGCACGCTGTGGAAGCGGCTCGCATTCGTCGCGTTTTCCATGGCCGTCCCTGTCGTGGCCAATGGCGTGCGGGCCTACCTGATCGTAATGCTGGCCCACTGGTCCGACCACAGGTTGGCGGTGGGCGTGGACCACCTGGTGTACGGATGGCTCTTCTTCGGGCTGGTCATGCTCATCATGTTCTCGATTGGCGCGATCTGGCGGGAAGCTCCCGCGTCTGCAGACCCGCCGGGGGGCGCTCCGCCGGATCCGCCTGGCCGCAGCGACTCACTCACCGCCCCGTTGTCCGCCCTGCTGGTGGCCGCGCTCTGGAGTGGCCTGGCCTGGGCCATCGACCATTCGGAGGACCGGCCTGCAGGTGCCGACCTGGCCGTGCCCGAGAGCGTGGGCCAATGGCAGCAGATACCGCAGGAGGCGTGGACATGGACACCCCGCATACTCGGCCCTGACCGGGTGGTGCGAGCCTTCTATGCGGCGGAAGGGCAAACGGTCGGTGTCTACGTCGCCCAGTACAATCACCAGCGCCAGGGTGCCGAGCTGATCAATTCCCGAAATGTCATGGTGCCGGAGCGGGATAAGGCCTGGCGCGAGCGCGCCAGGACCGATCAGCAGGCCGACATCTCAGGGCGGTCGCTGGACGTCCGGGAGTCCGAGATCGCCGGCGGCACAAAGAACCTCCTGACCTGGCATTGGTACCGGGTGGGTGACCGCTACACCAGCAACAGATATGTCGGCAAGGCGCTCGAAGCCCTGTCCCGGTTGACATTCGGGCGCCGGGACGGGGCGCTGATCGCCGTCACGACCCCGTTGGACGGCAGCAAGCCGGCGGCGCGCCAACGACTCGCGGCGTTCCTGCGTGCGGGGTTGCCCGCTCTCGAGAATGCGATGCGGCGCGCCGCCGGCCAGGCGCCGCGCGGGGCGGGCTAGTGGGCGGCCCGATCGTCCCGGCGCGGGCCCGGCCCCTTCGGGACACGACCGCCTCCCACACCGGAGAGTCGCGGGCCGGGCCAGAGGGCCGACCACGGGGCCGCAGTGCCCTGATTCTCACTCCGGGGCTGTCAGGGAGTTCGGTCTTGGGCGCCCTGCTGGCCCGGGCCGGGTACTGGACGGGGGAGGCGACATTCAGGAAGCCGGACTACGACACCCACGAGAACCAGTCGCTCGTCGATCTCAACAAACGCATGCTCAGGGATCTCGGAGTGGGACGTGACTACGAGCACCGCTTTCGATCGGAGGATCTCCGGCTGGCGGAGCAACGGATGGACCGGGTGGACTGGGGCGCATGCCGGACCTTCCTGGCACATTGTGAGAAGCATCGCCCCTGGGTGTGGAAGGACCCCCGCCTCTGGATCACGGTCCGGATATGGAGTCGCATCCTCGATCTGTCGGCGGTGCGGTTGGTCGTGGTCGACCGGGACCCGCTTCAACAGTGGGTCGCCATGACGCTGCGGCGCCAGATTCAGACCTACGGCCATGCGAGTGCCTACAATGCGGGGATTCTGGGCTCCATCGACGAGTTTCTCTCCGAGCGGGGCCTGTCCTTCCTGCGTCTGCGATTCGAAGACCTGATACGGGATCCGGACGCTCAGATCCGACGGCTGAACGAGCACCTGGGTACCCGTCTGGAGGTCGCCGACCTGCAAGCCGTGTACCGGGGGATGCTCTACAGGAATCCCCGCGGCATCCGGGATGCCCTCAAGGCCCTGGCGATCTATGCCAAGAATTATGCCTCACGCCGTCGATAGAGGGGCGCAGCCCGGACTCGACTGGAGGGGCATCAGGTGACGCGCACCCGTACAGCGCCCTCGGGGCCGTCGACCAGCCTCCTGGCCGGCTCGTTCTGGATGGTCGCCATGCGTTGGGCCGTGCGCGGAATCGGTCTTCTGAGCACCCTTGTGCTCGCTCGCCTGCTGACCCCGGAAGACTTCGGGGTGGTGGCTATGGCACTGATCGTGGTCGGGCTCTTCGAGGTCATGGGGTGGGCCGGCGTGGATCTGGCGGTCATCCGCCAGCCCGATGCCGGCCCGGCCTTCTACGACACGGCGTGGACCATACAGATTCTCCAGGGAGGCGTCCTCGCCCTGGGCCTGGTCGTCGCCGCACCCCTGGTCGCGGGGTTGTTCGGTGACCCGAGAGTCGAGGCGGTGGTCAGGGTCCTTGCGATCAAGCCCCTGCTCGATGGACTCGAGAACATCGGGGTCGTGGCGTTCCGCAGGGAGCTGCGCTTTGCCACGGAGTTCCGTTTTCTGGTGGTCAAGAAGCTGTTAAGCTTCGCCGCAGTCATCGGCGCGGCCGTCGTGCTCCGCGACTATCGGGCCCTGGTGATCGGCCTGCTCGCAGGTGCCGCGATGGGAACGGTGCTGAGCTACCTCATGCACCCCTACAGGCCCCGGCTCAGCCTGAGGGAGCGGTCCACCATCTGGTCTTTCTCTCAGTGGCTGCTGGTGTCCCGCATCGGCTTGTTCCTCAACAGAAAGACCGATCAGGCCGTCGTGGGCAGCCTGGCCGGACCCGCTGTCATGGGCAGCTACTATATGGGTTTCGAGCTGGGCACTTTCGCCACATCGGAGGTGGTGATGCCCGTCCGCAGGGCGCTGTTTCCCAACCTGACCAGGCTCCTGGACCGCCCGGACGCTCTGGCCGGGGCGTTCGTCGCCGCCCTCGGGGCAATCGCTGCCCTGTGCTTTCCCCTGGGGGCGGGCATGGCCGCCGTCGCGGATGACTTCGTCGCAGTGGTGCTCGGGCCGCAGTGGACGTCGGCCGTGCCCGTGATCCGCGTGCTGGCGCTGTTTGGCGTTCTGGCCGCGCTGTCTGCAACGGGGGAGATCCTGCTGATGGCGATGGGGCACGCCAGGCTCTCGGCGCTGGCGGCCTGGCTTGAACTCGCCGCCCTGGTGCCGACGCTGCTGTGGGCGGCCGCGCACTGGGGAGCGGAGGGCGCGGCCATTGCGCGCACCGGGGTCGCCCTGGCCTTCCTGCCGTTCATGCTCTACCTGGTCGCTTCGCGCTGTCTGGTGTCGGTTGGCAGACAGCTGGCGGCGCTGTGGAGGCCCGCCGCAGCGGCAGCCGCAATGTTCGCAGCGGTCACGGTCATCGACGTGGCGTCGTTCGGTCCCGCCGTGGGGCTGGCTCTGGATGTGGCGTCAGGAGCGGCGGTGTACTCGGTCGTTTTGCTGGGACTTTGGCATCTCGCCGGGCGTCCGTCCGGTCCGGAGGCCGTGATCGCCGACTATGCCCGGAAGCCGGGCCGGCATTGGCGCGAGAATCGGGCGGCCCGGCGCGACGGCGCGTCCGGTCGCAGACGCTAACCACACAACATCCGGGTAGGCCGAGATGTGCGGTATCGCAGGGGTGGTGGACATCCGGGGGCGCGCCGAAGTATCGCCGCGGCTCCTCCAGGCCATGAACGACAGCCAGGCGCACAGGGGGCCGGACGATGGGGGGACGTTCCTCGAGCCGGGCGCGGCCCTGGGCCATCGCCGGTTGTCGATCATCGATCTGGCAGGGGGGCATCAGCCGCTGTTCAACGAGGACGAGTCGGTCGTCGTCGTCTACAACGGGGAGATATACAACTTCCGGGAGCTGTTCGACGAGCTCGCCGCGGCCGGGCATCGCTTCCGGACCCACTGCGACACGGAAGCCATCGTGCATGCCTGGGAGGAATGGGGCGAGCGGTGCGTCGAGCGTTTCCGGGGGATGTTCGCGTTCGCCCTGTGGGACCGCAGGCACGAGACCCTGTTTCTGGCGCGCGATCGGCTGGGCATCAAGCCGCTGCATTATGCCTGCCTCCCCGAGGGGAAGGTGCTCTTCGGCTCGGAGCTGAAATCGCTGCTCGTCCATCCTGGTCTCCAGCGCAGGATGGACCCCCAGGCGGTGGAGGATTACTTCAGCTACGGCTACGTGCCGGAGCCCCGAACGATCTTCGCCGGTGTGCACAAGCTGCCCCCGGGCCACTGGTTGCGGCTGCGCAGAGGGGAGAAGCCCGGGGAGCCCGTCGCCTATTGGGACGTCCCATTTGGAGAGCCCGAGGCGATCGATGAGGCGCAGGCCGTCTCCGAGCTGACCGAGCGCCTGCGCGAGGCGGTGCGCATCCGCCTGATCTCCGAGGTGCCGCTGGGGGCCTTCCTCTCGGGCGGCGTGGACTCGAGCGCCGTGGTCGCCCTAATGGCCCAGGAATCGGACGAGCCGGTCAACACCTGCTCCATCTCGTTCGGAGACCCTCGTTTCAACGAGGCCCACTTCGCCGCCCAGGTCGCGGAACGCTACGCTACCAGCCACCAGGTCGAGCAGGTCGATCCCGACGATTTCTCGCTGATCGACACCCTTGCCGCGCTGTACGACGAGCCTTATGCGGACAGCTCCGCCATGCCCACCTACCGGGTCTGCCAGCTGGCCCGCAGACGGGTGACGGTCGCGCTCTCCGGCGACGGGGGGGACGAGAATCTCGCCGGGTACCGCCGGTACCGGTGGCACACCTACGAGGAGCGGCTGCGCTCCATGCTTGGGCTCGGGCTGCGGCGACCGCTGTTCGGCCTGCTCGGCAGGGTCTATCCGAAGGCGGACTGGGCGCCGCGGGTCCTGCGGGCAAAGACCACGTTCCAGGCGCTCGCCCGAGACAGTGTCGAGGGGTATTTCCACGCCGTCTCGGTGCTCGACGACGGGATCCGCGCGGCACTGTACAGCCGCGACCTCAAACGCGACCTCGCCGGGTACGCGGGCGTCGAGGTCATGCGCAGACATGCGAGCCACGCCCCTACGGATCACCCTCTGTCACTGGTACAGTACCTCGACATGAAGACCTATCTGGTCGGCGATATCCTGACCAAGGTGGATCGGGCGAGCATGGCCCACTCCCTGGAGGTCAGAGTGCCGATTCTCGATCACAAGCTGGTGGAATGGATGTCCCGACTGCCTCCGGGACTGAAGCTCAGGGGCCAGGAGGGCAAGTATATCCTGAAGAAAAGCATGGACTCGCTGCTCCCCCGGGAGGTACTCTATCGGCCGAAAATGGGGTTTGCGGTGCCTCTGGCGAGCTGGTTCCGGGGACCCCTGCGAAACCGCGTCCGAGATGTGCTGCTCGGCCCCTCGCTGGGCGACACGGGGCTCTTCGACCGCCGGTTCCTAGGGCGGATCGTCGACTCCCACCACTCCGGCGTGCGGGACTTCAGCGCGGCGATCTGGACCCTGCTGATGTTCGAGGCCTTCCTTCGGCGCAACGCATGAGTGCCCCGCGCGAGTGATGGGCGGAGCTCCGCTCGTTGGATGTTGGGAATCAGACGCATGCGCATACTGCACATCTTCGATCACTCCCTGCCGCTGCACAGCGGCTACGCCTTCCGCTCCAAGGCCATCATCGACCAACAGCGGCGCCTGGGATGGGAGACCGCGCAGATCACGGGTGCGAAGCAGGGCGAGACTCCCCCGGAAGAGGTCGCGGAGGGCCTGCGGTTCTATCGGACGCCTCCGGGTAGCGGCATTCTCGCGCGTGCCCCCGTGGCCAGCCAGCTCGAGGTCGTCAGGTCGCTGCGCCGACGCCTGGACGAGGTGATCCGCGCAGAGAGGCCCGACATCCTGCACGCGCACTCACCGGCGCTCAACGGCCTTGCGGCGCTGGCCGCCGGCAGGAAGCACGGACTACCGGTGGTCTACGAATGCCGGGCCTTCTGGGAGGACGCCGCGGTGGACCACGGCATGACCCGCGAGGGCCGCCTGCGCTACAGGCTCACCCGTGCGCTGGAGACGCGGGTGTTCCGGTCTGCGAATGCGGTCGCGACGATCTGCGAAGGTCTGCGCACGGAGATTGCGTCGCGGGGCATACCCATGTCCAAGATCACCGTCATTCCCAATGCCGTCGACGTAGGGCGCTTCGCCGGAGAGCGAAGGTACGACCCGGACCTCGCCGGCCGACTGGGCATCCTCGGCGGGCCCGTCATCGGATTCATCGGGTCCTTCTATGCCTACGAGGGCCTGGACCTCCTGATCGAGGGCCTGCCTCTGTTCTCCCGGAGGGTGCCGGACCTGCGGGTCCTGATCATCGGCGGGGGGCCGGAGGAGACCCGGCTGCGGGAGCTCGCCTCCAGGTTGGGTGTGCAGGACCGGGTGCGCTTCACCGGGCGGGTACCCCATGAGCAGGTGTCCGCCTACTATGACCTGGTCGACATATTCGTTTACCCCCGGCGGTCCATGCGCCTGACCGACCTCGTGACTCCGCTGAAGCCGCTCGAGGCCATGGCGAGGGGACGGCTGGTGGTGGCCTCCGACGTCGGCGGGCATCGGGAGCTGATCGAGGACGGGGTTACCGGGTTCCTGTTCCAGGCGGGACGTCCGGACCACCTCGCAGATCTCCTCGCGGATCTGCTCTCCGAGCCCCTCCGGGCCCAGGTCGTCGCCGGGAAGGGGCGGCAGTTCGTCGAGTCCGCACGCAGCTGGACGGCCAGCGTGGCGCGGTATGCGCCCGTGTATCATTCTCTGCTGACCCAGCCGGGGGGAGTGGCCGTGGCGGGATAGAGGCAAGCCCCTGCTGCCCACCGAAGGCCTTCGGAGGCCGGATGACCGCCCGCGGATCGGACCTGGTGCGCCCCGTCGGCGCGGTGACCGCGCCCAGGGCGGCTCTGTCCCGGGCCACCGACGTCTCCGAGCCGGAACCACCATGAACTCCATCTATACACGTCTGGCCAGTGGTCTCGTCTTTCCGCTGCACGAGCGAATCAAGGGTCACCACACGCTCGCGGTGCGGCGCCGGCTCGAGACCTCCCAGTGGTGGAGCGCGGAGCGGCTTGCCGAGCTGCAGATGGCGGGGCTGAGGCGACTGCTGGAGTCCGCGTACGGCCGCTGCGCCTATTACCGCCGGATAATGGACCAACGGGGGCTGCGACCCTCGGATTTCCAGGTCCCCGCTGACCTGCGGC
Organism: Chromatiales bacterium; assembly: GCA_050050175.1. Taxonomy (GTDB): domain Bacteria; phylum Pseudomonadota; class Gammaproteobacteria; order Chromatiales; family Chromatiaceae; genus CAVQCX01. The sequence goes on along the minus strand of JASFUT010000031.1, from coordinate 8,543 downwards.
AGCTGCCGACCCTCACCAAAGACCTGATCCGTGCCCATGCCGAGGAGATCAGGGCGAGCGATGCCCAGGGCCTGATGCGCTTCAACACGGGCGGCTCCACGGGTGAGCCCCTGGTGTTCTTCGTCGGCAGGGAGCGGATGAGCCACGACATCGCCGCGAAATGGCGCGCAACCCGATGGTGGGGGGTCGACATCGGAGACCCGGAGGTCGTGGTCTGGGGATCCCCGGTGGAGCTGGGGGCTCAGGACCGGCTGCGCGAGCTCCGGGACAGGGTCCTGCGCACGCGACTTCTCCCCGCCTTCGCGATGTCCGAGGAGAACCTCGGCTCGTTCGTGGCGGCGATCCGCAGGCGCCGCCCCAGGATGATCTTCGGCTATCCGTCCGCTCTCGCCCACATCGCTCGATTCGCCCGCGACCGGGATGAGACAATGGACGACGTCGGCATCAGGGTCGCTTTCGTGACCGCCGAGCGCCTGTACGAGGAGCAGCGGGAGACCATAGAGGCGGTGTTCGGGTGTCGGGTGGCGAACGGCTATGGCGGGCGCGACGCGGGCTTCCTCGCGCACGAGTGCCCGGAGGGCGGCATGCACGTGAGTGCTGAGGACATCCTGGTGGAGATTCTGGATTCCGCGGATCGCGCCTGCCCCCCGGGTGAGCCAGGGGAGGTCGTGGTCACCCACCTCGGGACGCGGGACTTTCCTTTCATCCGCTACAGGACAGGGGATGTCGCGACCCTGGATGCCCGGGTCTGCGGGTGCGGGCGGGGATTGCCGCTGCTCCGGGAGGTGCAGGGCAGGACGACGGATTTCGTCGTTGCGGCCGACGGCACCGTCATGCACGGCCTGGCCCTGATCTACGTGGTCCGCGATCTGCCCGAGGTGCGGCGGTTCAAGATCGTCCAGGAGTCCCCGCTGCACACCCGCGTGATCCTGATTCCCGGGCGGGGTTACGGGCCCGACGTGGAGCGCGCCATCTCCCAGGGCATGCGGGATCGGCTGGGTGAGAGCGTCCGCGTGGACATAGAGAAGACGGATCTGATCCCGCCCGAGAAGTCGGGAAAGTTCCGCTACGTCGTGAGCAGGGTCGCTGCAGGCGATCCGGACTTCAGGGACTGACCCATGCCTTTGCGGGACTTAGCGCTCACCCTGTTCGTCTTCGGAATGGTCCCCGCCATTCTGAGGGAGCCCCGGATCGGGGTGCTGATGTGGGCCTGGCTGAGCTACATGAACCCTCACCGCCTCGCCTGGGGGTTCGCGATGAACTTCCCCTTCGCTCAGACGGTCGCGATCGCCCTCTTCGCGTCGCTCGCCATCACCAAGGAGCGTCTGCGCCTCCCGGTTACCCCTGTGACGGTCGTCTGGTTCATGTTCCTCGCCTGGATGGGCATTACGACCCTGTTCGCCATCTTCCCGGAGGATGCGTTCAGCGCCTACATCGAGATACTGAAGATCCAGCTGCTCACCCTGATCACCGTGATGGTGATGACGTCCAGGGAGCGGATCAATCAGCTCATCTGGGTGATCGTGCTGTCCATCGGCTACTACAGCGTGAAGGGCGGTGTGTTCACCCTGCTCACCGGAGGCGCCTATCGCGTATACGGGCCGGCCGCCAGCTTTCTGGCGGAGAACAACGCCATGGCCCTGGCGACGCTGATGGTGATCCCGCTGATGGAGTATCTGAGACAGACGGCGGAGAGCAAGTGGATTCGCTGGGCCTTGCTGGCCTCCATATTCCTGAGTCTCGTCTCGGTTGCCGGCTCCCAGTCCCGCGGTGCCTTTCTGGCCATGTTCGCGGTCGCCTTCTTCTTCTGGGTGAAGAGCTCCAACAAGGCGGCGTGGGGACTGGCCTTTCTCGTCGCCATCCCCGCGATATTCATGTTCATGCCCGAGTCCTGGCACGAGCGCATGCAGAGTATCGCCGAGTACCAGCAGGACGGCTCCGCCATGGGACGCATCAACGCCTGGCACTACAGCGTGAACGTCGCCAACGACCGGATCACCGGAGGCGGGCTGGAGGCCTACAGGCCGAGCACCTTCGCCGTCTACGCCCCCAACCCCCGCAGTGTGGTCGTGGCCCACAGCATCTACTTCAGCGTGATCGGGGACCACGGCTGGATCGGGCTCGTCCTGTGGTTCATGATCTATCTGCTCACCTGGCGGGCCGCCGGCTGGATACGAAGGCACAGTAAAGGGTATGAAGAGCTGAAATGGGCCGGCCAGCTCGCCCGTATGATGCAGGTGGGACTCCTGGCATATGCGTCGGGCGGGGCCTTCCTCAGCCTGTCGTATTTCGACCTTCCCTGGCATTACGTGGGGATACTGCTGGTGACCCGGGAGATCGTCAAGCGCAAGCTGGCGGAGAGTCCCGCGGCCCTGTCCGCGAGGGCGGGGCCCGCCCGCTCGCTGCCGGCCGGCCTGGCGGACTGACCAAGGCGAGATCGGGTGCACGGTGTTGCAAAGTCGGCATTCTCGGGTCTCTGTCGGGGGGGGCAGGGCGGGCGCCTCTCCATCCTCGTCTACCATCGGGTGCTTGCGGAGCCGGATCCCATGCTGCCGACCGTCCCCACCGAGTCGGAGTTCCGATGGCAGATGGAGCTGGTGGGGCGATACTTCAACGTGCTCCCGCTCAGCGAGGCGGTCGATCGGCTCTACGGGGGCGCGCTGCCGCGTCGGGCCCTGTGCGTCAGCTTCGACGACGGCTACGCGGACAACTGCGAGGTGGCGCTGCCTGTCGCAGAGGCGCTCGGCGTTCCCCTGGCCTTCTTCATCGCATCGGGTTATCTCGACGGCGGAAGAATGTGGAACGATACAATCATCGAGCTCTTCCGCGGCATCGACGAGCCCCGAGCGGTGCTGCAGCGTCTGGGCATGGAGGTGGACCCGACGACAACGGGCGACCGGCAACGACGCGCGAGCGCCGAGGCGGTCATCGAACAGCTCAAGCATGCCTCACCCGAGCAGCGGGAGGAGCGGACCACCTGGCTCGCCTCGCGCGCGGAAACGGCCCTGCCGGACGACCTCATGATGACCGCCGAGCAGGTCCGCGTCCTGGCGGGCCGAGGGATGGACATAGGCGCGCACACGGTGACCCACCCGATTCTCGCGCTGCTGGACACGCCGTCCGCGAGGCGGGAGATCGCATCGAGCAAGGCCCGCCTGGAGGAGATCACCGGGCGGCCGATCGAGCTCTTCGCCTACCCTAACGGAAAGGCCGGCCGGGACTTCAGCGACCGCGACGCGGACCTCCTCGGCGAGCTCGGGTTCAAGGCGGCGGTGACCACCGAGCCCGGAGTGTCCTCGTCTGCGACGCCGAGGTACGGCCTGAGGCGGTTTACTCCCTGGGATCGCACGCCGGCCCGCTTCGCGCTGAGGCTGGCAATGAATTACGGGACGTCTTCCGAACGGATGCGGGCCTTCGATCTGAGCGGCGCGCGCGCGCGGTCGGAGCTCGGATCGTGGTGATCCTCGCCGGACCCTATGGGAACGCGGGCCTTCTCACACGGCGCATCAGGTCATGGCGGCCGATGAGATGGAGTCCGGGCTGCCGTCCCAACCGGCTGCGCCTGTCCCGGGTATGCCGGGACCGGCGCGCAGACCAGCATTGCCTTGAAAGTGCAAGAAAGGGGGTGGAGATGATTCAAGCACTGCGTATCGGCGCAACCGCTCTGCTTGCGGTGGCGTCTCTCCTGACCTGGCAGGGCGCGCTCGCCGAAAAGCCCGACGGATGGGTCGGCAAGAAGTTCTCCGGACACCCATGCAAAGGGAGGCCTCAGGGCTACGGTCCGTTCGACTATACGACCCCCCATGGGCGCGAGCATCTCGCGGTCGTGGAGAGGACGCATTTCACCAAAGGCATACGCACCCTGCGCTCGACCCACGGCGCGTCCTTCATCGACAACATCGACTACACGTTGCGGGCCTTCCCCAACCACCACAAGGCCCTGCAAACCCTGATCGCGCTGGATGCCGACAAGAAGAAATGGGGCAGCCGCGAGCGGGCGACCTTTCCGCCGGTCGAATGCTATTTTCAGCGGGCCATCGGGTTCAGGTCGAAGGACCCGACCGTCCGCGCCCTGTTCGGGATCTACCTGCACAAGAAGGGTCGTCTGGAGGAGGCCGTGCGTCAGTACCAGGCGGCGGCGGAGATCAGCCCGCGCAACCCGGAGATCCACTACAACCTGGGACTGGCGCTGGTGGGACTGAAACGGTATTCGGAGGCGTTGAGCCATGCGGAGGAGGCCTACGAAGGGGGGTATCCACTTCCCGGCCTGAAGAACAAGCTGGAGCGGGCAGGGTATAGGGTCAAGGCGCTCGATCGCCGGGCGGGCAAGGGCGGCTAGGGACCCATGGAAGGGGCCGACTCATCCGAGCCGGGGTTCTCGGGGCTGTACAGGCCGGGACTTCCTCGTGAGCAGGTGGCCCGTGCGATTGCGCGGATGGCCGGCGGCCGCAGTGCTTCCGCACATCGCCTCTCCCTGGAGTCATGCGGCCTGTCCAGCCCTGCTGCCGGGCCCTGGGAGGAGGGCGGGCTTCTGGCCGTAGTCGTGGGCAGGCCCGTCTGGTTGGATGCGGCCCCCGGGGGTGTGAGAGCCGCATCCGCACTGGGGCAGGCCCTCTGCCGGGCCTATCGGGCCGAGGGGGCGGACTTCCCGCGCCTGATGGGCGGGCACTTCGCCTGCGCGGTCATCGATCCGAACCGAGAGCGGGTCTTACTGGCGGTGGACCGGATGGGCATCCACAGCCTCTACTATGCCGTCTTGCCTCAAAACGGCGCCGCTTTCGGCACCCGAGCCGCCAACCTGCTGCCGTCCTCCGGCCTCCCGGAAGACGTGAGTGAGCAGGCAATATACGACTACCTCTATTTCCACATGATCCCCGCCCCCGGGACCGCCTTCCGCGGTCTGTCCAAGGTGGAGCCGGCCTGCGTCGTCGTCCTCGAGAAGGGACAGCGGCGCTCCACGGAGTATTGGCGGCCGGATTTCCGCAAGGCCCCGCCCGGTGGGCCCCGGGCGCTCGAGCGGGCGCTGCGCCCCGCGCTCCGGGCAGCGGTGACCCGTGCGAGCGCCTCCGCGCGCAAGGCCGGTGCCTTCCTCAGCGGAGGGCTCGACAGCTCGAGCGTTACGGGGATGCTCGCCGCGCGGCTGAATGGCTCGGCGGACGCCTATTCGATCGGCTTCGGTGCCGAGGGCTACGACGAGATGGGGTATGCCCGAATCGCAGCCCATCGTTTCGGGGTGCGGCTGCACGAGTACTATGTGACCCCCGCGAACGTCGTGGACGCGGTCCCCATGATCGCGGACGCCTACGACGAGCCCTTCGGCAATTCCTCCGCACTGCCCGCGTACTACTGCGCGAAGCTGGCCGCGGATGACGGCATCGACCTCATGCTGGCGGGAGACGGGGGCGACGAGCTCTTCGCAGGCAACGACCGCTACCGGGTTCAGCTGCTGTTCGAGCGCTTCAACGCCATTCCCGGCTTCCTCCGGCGCCGGGCCCTGGTCCCGTTGATCCGGGGGCTCGGAGGCTTCGATCGGCCGAGCGTGCTGCGCAGGGCGGGAGCCTTCGTGCGGCTCGCCGACATCCCGCTGCCGGAGAGGCTCCAGAGCTACAATTTCCTCCACCGTACCCTGCCCGAGGAGATGTTCGACGCCGATTTCCTCTCATGCGTCGATCAGGAAGGGCCGACCGCCCAGCTGCGCAGACGCTTCCAGGCACCGGAGGGGCCGGCCTCGGCCCTGGACCGGATGCTGTTTCTCGACTGGAAGTTCACTCTTGCCGACAACGACCTGCGCAAGGTCTCGACCATGTGCCAGCTCGCCGGGGTCCGGGTGGAGTACCCGATGCTCGACCAGGAGCTGATCGACCTGTCCTGCCGCATCCCGGACGGCCTCAAGCTGAGCCAGCTCAAGCTGCGCCGGTTCTACAAGGGAGCAATGAAAGGGTTCCTCCCGGACGCCATTCTTTCCAAGAAGAAGCATGGATTCGGACTGCCGTTCGGAATCTGGATGAGGTCTCACGCGCCCCTTCGGGAGATGACATATGATCATGTCGCGCAATTGAAGGGATGGCACGTGCTCAGGCCCGAGTTCCTGGACAGGGCGATCGACCTGCACCGAACCGGCCATGCAGGCTACTACGGAGAGCTGTTGTGGATACTGATGATGCTCTCCATGTGGCGCAACGGCGCCGGACGCACGGCGCTGGATTCCCGGGCAGCCATCGCATGAGCGGACTGGACGCCTCGTCGATCGGAGCTTCCGGACTGCATTCCGCATGATGCAACGGTCGAATCCGACCCTGCGCCCGCTCGTTTCCGACCGCCCATGAGCGATCCGGTGGCCGGCGCGGCTGGCAGGCCCCGCGTGTTGGTGCTCGATGGGGAGTACGTGCCGGCGCTGTCGGTCGTGCGCTCGCTCGGGCGCAGGGGGCTGGGCGTCGAGGTCGCCAGCAGCACGCAGCGTCCCCTGGCCGGCTACTCGAGATATGCGCAGCGGGTGCACAGCTATCCGGACCCGCTGGACGACGCCGATGCCTTCCTGGGCTGGGTGGCGGAGGTGGCGACCTCCGACCGATACGGGCTGATCGTGCCGGTCACCGAGAAGACCCTGGCTCCATTGACTCGGGACGCAGGCGTTGTCCGGCGATCGGCGACATGCATCGCTCTGCCGCCCCGCGAAGCCCTGGAGATAGCCCTGAGCAAAGGCGCCACGGTGGAGGCCGCCGCGGGCGTCGGAGTCCCCGTCCCGCGGAGCGTTTCCGCCGCAACTATCGAGGATGTGGAGCGCGAGGCGGCACGCATCGGATATCCGATCGTCATCAAGCCGGACCGCTCGGTCGGTGGGGGGCAGGCCCACCGCCGAGTGCAGCTTGCGGTTACCTATGCGAAGAACGCCGGGGAGCTCAGGGCGAGGGCAGAGGGCCTGCTGCGCTTCGGGAAGGTCGTCCTTCAGGAGCGGTTTGTCGGCCAGGGTGTCGGCGTGGAGCTGATCGCGAATCGGGGGGAGATCGCCTACGCTTTTCAGCACATCAGGCTGCACGAGCTGCCGCTGAGCGGGGGTGGAAGCAGTCTCCGCCGCAGCGCTCCCCTTGATCCCGCCCTGCTGGAGGCGTCCACCCGTCTGGTCCGGGTATTGAAATGGCATGGCGTGGCGATGGTCGAGTTCAAGCAGAATGCCGATACCGGCGAGTTCCGACTGATGGAGATCAATGGCCGTCTGTGGGGATCGCTGCCGCTCGCCGTTGCCTGCGGAGCCGATTTCCCGTCGATGATGTACGACCTCTACATTCAAGGCCGAATCGATGCGCCGCCGCCCGCTCGGGTGGGAATCTCATGTCGGAAGCTCTCCGATGACATCTACTGGCACGAGCTGGTCCTGCGCCGGATCGACCCCACGGGGTTGGCCCGATTCCCGCCCGCCCGGGTGATCCTCAGAGATGCCCTGTTATGCCTTTCCCCGCGGCACAGGTTCGATGTCCAGCAGCTCAGCGATCCAAGGCCCGGATTCGTTGACGTGGCACGAATCGCGAAGCGCTACGCGGTGCGGCTGTCCGAGCAGTGGAGAGAGCGGGTCCTGCGAAGCGAGCAGGAGCGCCGCTGGCGCAATGGCACGGCGGCGGCCGCCATGAAGACAGCCGGAACTGTCCTCTTCCTCTGCCACGGGAACATCAATCGCAGCGTTCTTGCTCAGCGTTACCTCGAGCAGCGTCTGGGCCGCAAAGGAATCGAGGTTCTCTCGGCCGGCTTCCACGAGACCGAGGAACGTTCCGCGGACCCCGTGATGCAGGACGTGGCGGGCAGGCAGGGAATCGACCTGTCGGGCTGGCGCTCGAGGACGCTGAGCCGGGAGATGCTGTCGAGGGCGGATATGGTACTGGTGATGGAATCGTCCCATCTGAAGAGGATCCGGACGGAGTTTCCGGATTTGCTCGGCAAGTGCTACATGCTCGGATTCGCGGCGCCCGGACGAATTCCCGGGGGCGAGATCGCGGACCCCTATGGAAAGGACATCCTGGAATATGAGCGGTGCTTCCGGCAGGTCACGGCGAGCGTGGAGGCGTTCGCCGCGAGGCTCCACGGAGTGCACCCCGGATGAGCGGCGGCGGAGACGTCACGGGGATCGATCAGGGCTCATCACCCGGGGCCGGACATGACCTGCGGCCCAGGGGTGGCCCATGGTGGTCGCGTGAGCCGGCCGGGGGGGGCGGTCAGGCTCGTTTTGCGTCGATGAACGCCGCGAGGCTCCCGACGGTCTCGAAGACCTCCGCGGTGATCTCTTCGTCTTCGATGGAGCACCCCAGCTGCTCCTCGATGGCGCCGATCACGTTGATGACCGCCATCGAGTCGAACTCCGGCAGGCCGCCCATCAACGGGGTGTCCGCGTTGAAGCCTTCGACACGCTCGCCGAGCTGCAGGTTTACGCGAAGGAGGTCTTTGGCGAGCTCGAAAGACGTCATAGGGGGGTGGCCACTTCGATCCGGCGGAGGATTCTATCACAGCCGACGTCCCAGACGGCCATGGACCGGGCCAGATGGAGAGAGGGTGCC
>JASFUT010000030.1:0-17545 GCA_050050175.1 Chromatiales bacterium | reverse complement strand
TGAGGCAGAATGGCTGCCCCTGCGAGGGCGCGCCTGGCGGCTAACCGCTCAGTGACTCGCTGAACGTGCCATTAACTACGACGCAGTACACTAGGATCAGTGCCCGCCTTTCAGGGCGGTGACCATGCCCTCGATGGTGTCCTTGGCGTCGCCGAAGATCAGCGAGGTGTTGTCCTTGTAGAACAGGAGGTTGTCGACGCCGGAGTAGCCCGGGCTCATGGAGCGCTTGAGGAAGTAGACTTGTCGGGCCCGGCCCGCCTCGAGGATGGGCATGCCGTATATCGGGCTGGAGGGATCGCTCTTCGCCGCCGGGTTCACCACGTCGTTGGCCCCCACCACCAGGCAGACGTCGGCGGTGGAGAACTCGGGGTTGACCTCGTCGATCTCCTGGACCCGGTCGTAGGGGATGTCCGCCTCGGCGAGGAGCACGTTCATGTGGCCCGGCATGCGCCCCGCCACCGGATGGATGGCGAAGATCACCTCCACGCCCCTCCCCTCCAGCAGGTCCAGAAGCTCCTTCAGGGCGTGCTGGGCCTGGGCCACGGCCATGCCGTAGCCCGGGACGATAATGACCTTTCCGGCGTCCTCCATCCAGTAGACCGCATCGTCAACCGCTGCGGATTTCACCCCTTTCTCCGCCGCCTGTCCCGCCGCCGACGGCGCGCCCGCGTCGGTGCCGAACCCGCCGAACACCACGTTGAAGATCGACCGGTTCATGGCCCGGCACATGATGTAGGAGAGGATGGCCCCCGAGAAGCCGACCAGGGCACCGACGATGATCAGCAGCTCGTTCTGCAGTGTGAAGCCGGTTGCCGCCGCTGCCCATCCCGAGTAGCTGTTCAGCATGGAGATGATCACCGGCATGTCGGCGCCGCCGATGGGGATGATCAGGGTCACGCCGATGACGAAGGCCAGGACCGTCATCAGGGCGAGGGAGACAACGCTCTCGGTCATCCCGAAATGGATGGCCAGCGCGACGGTGGCCACCCCCATCAGGGCGTTAAGCGCGTGCTGGCCCGCGTACTTGACGGGCTTGCCGCTGACCAGGCCCTGCAGCTTGGCGAAGGCAACCACCGAGCCGGTGAAGGTGATGGCGCCGATGATGATGCCCACGGAGAGCTCGCCCATGAGCACCGGGTCGAGGGTGCCCGCCGCCCGGCGGTTGAGAAAGGTCCCCACGGCGACGAGCACCGCGGCCATACCCACGAAGCTGTGCAGGGCCGCGACCAGCTGGGGCATGGCGGTCATGCGGACGCGCGCGGCCACCACCGCCCCGATCACGGCACCGGCCGCGACGCCGGCGACGATGAGCCCGTAGGACTGCACTTCCGCGCCGAGCAGGGTCGCGGCAATGGCGATCCCCATGCCCACCATGCCGTAGTAATTGCCCCGGCGGGCGGTGGACGGATGGGTCAGCCCCTTGAGCGCGAGGATGAACAGGACGGCGGAGACCAGATAGGCCAGCGCCTGGGTATTGGCTGAGATTTCCATGTATGGACTCTGTTGTTTGCCGGACCGCGTATCGGCGCCCGAGGGTGCCTACTTCTGCTTCTTCTTGAACATGGCGAGCATCCGGTTGGTCACCAGGAAGCCGCCGAAGACGTTGATGGACGCCAGCAGCACGGCGACGAAGCCGATGATCTCCGCGGCGGTCCCGACCGCGTCCAGCCCGGTGACCAGGAGCGCACCGACGATGACGATCCCCGAGATGGCGTTGGTGAGGGCCACCAGCGGCGTGTGCAGAGAGGGGGTGACGCCCCATACGACGTAGTAGCCGACGAAGCACGCCAGCACGAATACATAGAGTGCAACCAGTGTCTCAGCCATGATCTCGAAGCCTCGGATTCGTATGTGGAGGCGACCGCTCGGGGTCGCCGGGACGGGCAGGCGGAGCCCGACCTCAGCTCTCGGGTCGGACCCGCATGGCCTTGGTGATCTCGTCCTCGTCCAGATCCTTGAGGGCGGGCGCCTCCCCGCTCGCATCCACCATGATCTCCAGAAGATTGCGGATGTTGCCCGCATAGAAGGTGCTCGCGTCGGACGGCACCATGGCCGGAAAGTTGGTGTGCCCGATGATGGTGACCCCGTGCCTGACCACCACCTCGTCCTTCTCCGTAAGGGCGCAGTTGCCCCCGTTGGCCGCGGCCAGGTCGACGATCACCGACCCCTCGCGCATGCGCCGCACCACCTCCTCGGAGATCAGCTCGGGCGCCGGACGGCACGGGATGAGCGCCGTGGTGATGATCACGTGCGCCTTGGCGAGCTCCTCGCTCAGCAGCTCCTGCTGGCGCTGCCGGGCCTCCTCGGAGAGCTCCCTGGCGTAGCCGCCCTCCCCCGCACCGCTCTCGCCGAGGTCCAGCTCCACCGGCTTCGCCCCCAGCGAGCGGATCTGCTCGGCGGTCTCCGGGCGCACGTCGTAGGCCCAGACCTCGGCGCCGAGCCGGCGGGCCGTGGCAATGGCCTGCAGACCCGCCACGCCGGCGCCGATCACCAGCACCCGCGCGGGCTTGGCCGAGCCGGCCGGGGTCATCATCACCGGGAAGAAGCGCCCGTAGTGGGCCGCCGCCTCGATGACCGCCCGGTAGCCTCCGATGTTGCTCTGGGAGGAGAGCGCGTCCATGGCCTGGGCGCGGGAGATCCTCGGCATGCGCTCCATGGCCAGCATGCTCACGCCGCGCCGATGCAGGGCCGCGAGCGTCCCGTCGTCCTCGCAGAGCTCGGTAAAGCCGATGAGCACGGCCCCCTCGCGCATTCCCTCGATCTCGTCCCCCGAGGGCCTGCGTATCTTCACGACGAGGTCCGCCGACAGCGCCTCGGCCGCGTCGCCCAGAACCGCCCCTGACGCCTCGTAATCCTCGTCCGGGAAGTGTGCCGCGGCACCCGCGGAGCGCTCCAACAGGACTTCGAACCCCTTTCCGATCAGCCGCTTGGCCACATCGGGCGTGAGCGCCACTCGCGTCTCGCCGACGGCCGTCTCTTTCGGAACCCCGATTCTCATGGTCTGGTTTCCCGCTGTTTCCGGGCTGCAGGTAGTCGAAAAATCGCGTCATTATCTTTGTTTGGCCCCAGCCTCTCAACCCGCATTCATCTCGCGGCGGCCCGGCCCACGGACATGAAGACGGAGACCGCCGCGAGCGGCGACCCCCGAAATTCCGTCGTCCCTGACGGAGGCTCGCGCTGAATCCCCGCCCGTTGGTGTTGGAACCTCGTAAGCTCAGACCCGCGTCTGCCGGGCATGCGGCGTCGGACCCGGAAGGGACGCTCCCAGCCGGTCCGCTGGAACCGGCCGTCGGAGTCGGCAGGAAACCGGAATGAGGCCTTTGAATCGGCGCCGCCGGCGCGGCCGCGGCGGCGGGAATCGAATCCGAGGGCGACGCAGCGGGCCCGCCGCGGAAGGGGCTCAGCTCCCGCCGCGACGGTACAGCAGGGCGACCCGGACCAGCGTCGCGAAGCTCCGGACCTCGAGCTTGCCCATTAGCCGGGCGCGATGGGTCTCGACAGTGCGGGTGCTTATCCCGAGATCGGCGGCGATGACCTTGTTCGCCTGGCCGTCCACCAGCCGCGCCAGCACTTCCTCTTCGCGGGGCGTGAGCCGCCGCCAGCGGCTGGACAGAGACTGGTAGTCCCCGAATGCCTCCCGCAGCTCCATGTCCGTGCGCAGGGCCTGCCTCACCCGCTCGAGCAGCTCCTGGTGGTCGAGCGGTTTCTGGATGAAGTCCACCGCCCCGAGGCGCATGGCCCTCACCGCCATGGGCACGTCTCCATGCCCCGTGATGATCACCACGGGCGTCGGAATCCCCGAGCCCGCCAACCGATCGAGGAGACCCAGCCCGCCCATCCCGGGCATGCGCACGTCGAGCACGATACAGCCCGGGGAATCGCTGCCGTAGCGATCGAGGAAGGACTCCGCCGACTCGAAGGCCCGGGTCTGCATACCCACGGATTCGAACAGCCAGGTCAGCGAGTCCCGCACGTCCCGGTCGTCGTCCACCACGAAAACGGTCTGGCCCGCCGGCCGGCTCACGACCCGTCCCCGCCGACCACGGGCAGACGCATGATGAACACCGTGCCCCGGGGGCGATTGGCGTGCGCGCTGAGCTCCCCTCCGTGCTTCTCCACGATGGTGCGGGCAATGGACAGCCCCAGACCTATGCCGCCGGGCTTGGTGGTGAAGAACGGCTGGAACAGTTGCTCCCGCGCCTCGGGATCGAGCCCGCCGCCGTGATCCGCAACCGATATCTCCACGGCGTCCGGGCCCGACCTGCGCATGGACACCAGGATCTCGCGCAGGTCGGGCGGCGTCTCCCCGCTCGCGTCCACGGCGTTGAGCACGAGGTTGACGATCACCTGTTGAAGATTGACAGGCTCGCCGTTGACCGGGGGAAGATCCGTCTCCAGCGACTCGCGGATCAGGATGTCGTTGCGCCGCGCCTCCGGCCGTGCCATCAGGAGGCTCTCCTTGACCACCGCGCGCAGGTCCAGTACCTGCTTCTGGAAGCTTCGCTCGCCGACGAACGCCCTGATCCACTTGACGATATCGGCGGCGCGCTCGGAGACTTCGGCGATGCGCTCCAACGCGTAGAGCAGCTTGGGATCCCCGCCCTCCTTCCGGCGCAGCCGCTCTATGGCGCCACCGGCATAATTGCCGATCGCCATGAGCGGCTGGTTGAGCTCATGGGCGATGGTGCTGGCCATCTCGCCCAGGGTGTTGATGCGCCCTGCCCGCTCCAGGGACGCCTGATTCTTCTGCATGCGGTCCTCGAGCCGGCGACGGTCGGTGACATCCTGCACGGTGCCCACCGCGCGCAGGGCCTCGCCTTCGTCCGAGTACAGCACCTCGGCGCGCTCCTGCACGAACTTGACGCGCCCGTCGGACATGAGCAGACGATGCACGGTGACGAAGGGAGTGCCGTCGCGAACCGCGGCGAAGAGCTTGGAGTCGACGTCTTCCCTGTCGTCCGGGTGGACGATGGCGAGGAAGTCCCGGTAGCGCGCGCGGAACGACTCCGGGTCCGCCTCGAACACCCTGTAGACCTCGTCGGACCAGGTGAGCCCCCGGGTCCTCAGGTCCAGGTCCCAGCTCCCGATGGAGGCGATGCGCTGGGCCTCCTTGAGTCTCTTCTCGCTCTCTCGGAGCGCAGCCTCCACCCCCTCGCGCCTGCGATCCGCGCGCCGCTGCTCGGTCACATCGACGAGCGTGCAGACCACTCCCTCCACTTCGGTGCCGGCGGCCTTGAGCGGCACCAGGGTGCCGGACAGGCCCACCGGCTCCTCGCCCCCCCGGGGGATGTCCAGCGTGAAGCCGGCAGCGCGGCCGGCGCGACACTCGCCGAGCAGGGCCTGCTCATCCACGCCCGGCTGCGCGCTCAGCAGGTCGGCGAGGGCGACTCCGGGCAGGGCCGAGACATCCACCGCGAGCATCTCGGCGAAGCAGCCGTTCGCGATGACACACCGCCCTTCTCCGTCGAAGCAGGCGATGCCGGTGTCGATGCTCTCGATGACCCGGCCCGGAAGAGCTTCCGCCCGAGACGGCTGCGAATCGGCGGCGCACGGCCGGGCATGGTCCGGCACGATCGCTTCCGGCCGCTCGCTTCCAGGGTGGCGAGCCATCGTCTCTCCTTCCGGTTGCGGCCTCTGCTTTTCTGCCCCCCATTTGCGCGCCGGGGCGGGCGACTCGCGCGGATGCGAGCCGCCGCCGCAAGAGTCCCGGCGGGGAGCACACCGCAATGCTAGCAGACGACACCCGCCGGGTCGGCGGCAGGACAGGACGCAGCGGCCGGTCAGCGGCGCAGCAGCCGCGCCCAGCGCCAGAAGTTGAGGAGGCCTGCCAGCGAGGAGGCCACGTAGGTGAGCGCACAGGCCAGGAGGATCTTGCGGGCGGCCCCCTGCTGGCGCTCGTCGAGGTAGCCGGAGCGCAGGATGGGCAAGGCCTTGCCGAAGCTCGCGTCGAGCTCCACCGGCAGGGTGACTAGCTGAACCAGCACCCCGACGCCCAGGGACGCCGCCGCGGCGGCCAGCATGACGGCGCCCGGTACCGGATGGCGCGTCAGGACGGCGATCACCGGAGTGGCGAACAGGAGGAAAGAGCCTGCCCGCTGCGCGCTCATCGCCATCCGCGCCAGGCGGGTCCGCCAGCGAAACGGGGCGTAATCGCTGCCGTGCTGTATGGCGTGGCCCACCTCGTGGGCGGCGGTCGTGATCGCCGTGAGCGTGCGCCCGCGAAGCTTGTCAGGCGTGAGCCTCACGGCGCCGGCCTGAGGGTCGTAGTGGTCGCCCCCCTCGGTTGGCTCCACCTGGATATCGGCGAGGTGGTAGCGGTCGAGCAGATGCCGGGCCAGCTCACCGCCGTTCCCCGGGAATGCCTCGTCCTCGCGGTTGTAGCGGGCCAGGACCCGGCGCACCCAGAGCTGGGGACCGAGCACGAGTCCCGCTGCAAGTACGATGAGCAGTATGATCCACACCGTCGGGCCCGTCTCCGCGCCGCCTCGCTGCCGCCTCCATTAGATCGCAGCTGCGCCGCCGCGTTCCAAGGGCGGTCAGCGCCCCTCCAGGGCCCGGGCCGCGCGCGCCCCCCCCTTCACGTCCACCAGGGCAAGCAGCACGGCGCCGGCAACAAACAGCGCCGCCAGGGAGAGGATCGCGGCCCGCGAGCTGCCCGTGGCCACCCCGACCCAGCCCATGAGCACGGGCCCCAGCACGGCCGCGAATTTTCCCAGCATGTTGTAGAAACCGAAGAACTCACCCGCCTTGTCTCGGGGGATCAGGCGGGCATAGAGCGACCGGCTGAGCGCCTGGATCCCGCCCTGGACAAGCCCGATGGCCACTGCGAGGAGATAGAACTCCCAGGTGCTGGTCATCTGGTAGGCCCAGAGCACAACCAGCAGATAGACGAAGATGGCGAGCATTATCCCCTGCCGGGGTCCCCGGCGCTCGCCGATGCGCCCGAAGACCACCGCCGCCGGAAACCCCACGAACTGCGTGATCAGAAGGGCGAGCATCAGCCCCTCCGCCTCGAATCCCAGGGACAGCCCGTAGTCCACGGCCATGCGAACGATGGTGTCCACCCCGTCGATGTAAAGCCAGTAGGCGACGAGGAAGAGGAAGGCGCTGCGCAGCTGGCGCAGGTGCCCCAGAGTGCCGCGCAGCTGGCGCAGCCCGGCACGCACGCTCCCGGCCCGGCCGCCCACAGGCGAGGGACGGCGCTCCTGGACGAACAACATCACGGGCAGAGAGAACAGGGCCCACCAGACGGCCACGCACAGGAAGGAGGCCCGAACCGCGGCCGAAGCATCGGCGAGACCGAAGAATGCCGGGTAGAGCGTCATGAGCACGTTCACCGCGAACAGCAGCCCGCCGCCGAAATACCCCAGCGCGAAGCCGAATGCCGACACGCGCTCCAGCCGGCTCTCGCGGGCCACGTCGACGAGCAACGCATCGTAGAAGATGTTGCCGCCCGAAAATCCCAGGACCGCGGCGACGTACAGGGCCAGGGCCAGCGCCCAGGCGCCTTCGGCCGCCAGGAAGAGGCCGCCGGTCATGGCCACGCCCGTGAACGCGAAGAACATGAGGAAGCGCTTCTTGGTCCCTCCCCGGTCGGCGATGGCCCCGAGCAGCGGCGCGCTGAGCATGATGACGAGGCTGGCGGCGGAGTTGGCGCTCCCCAGGAGGAACGTGCTGTCCGTGGCCGCCTTGCCGACGGCCCAGTACTGCTTGAAGAAGACCGGGAAGAAGCCCGCCATCACCGTGGTGGCGAAGGCCGAGTTGGCCCAGTCGTAAAGGGCCCAGGCCAGCACGCGCCGGCTTTCCTCGGACAAGCGCACCGGCCCGCCTGTCGGGTCAGCCTACAAGCACGTTCGCGCGGGTGACCATGCGGACCAGCTCCGCGAGCGAGTCCGCCTCCATCTTCTCCATCACCCGCGCCCGGTGGGCCTCCACGGTCTTGGCGCTGACGCCCAGGTCCACGGCGATCTGCTTGTTCGACATGCCGGCGGCGACCTTCTCCATCACCTCGTACTCCCGGGGCGTGAGCTGGGCGAGCCGGGTCGCGACCTCGGCACGCTCGGCCTGATGGCTGCGCTGCTCCAGGTCGGCGGCCAGCGCGTTGCGGATGCTGTCGAGCAGCAGCTCGTCGTTGAACGGCTTCTCGATGAAATCCACGGCCCCGCACTTCATCGCCCTGACCGCCATGTGCACGTCGCCGTGCCCGGTGATGATGACCACGGGGATGCGTATACTCTCGCGGGCCAGGTGATCCTGCAGATCGAGCCCGCTCATGCCGGGCATGCGCACATCGAGCACGAGGCACCCGGCCCGACCCGGATAGTAATGGCGGAGGAAATCGTCCGCAGACCCGTAGGTCTCGACACGCATTCCCACTGACTCGATCAGCCATTTGAGGGAGTTGCGCATCGCCTGGTCGTCGTCGACCACGAATACCGTCGGATCTCTGTTCATCGGCTCAGGTATCTGGGCTCTTGGTCTGTGCCGTAGGCGGCGACGTAGAGCGGCAGGGTGACCCGGAACACCGTTCCCACCCCCGGCTCGCTGTCTACCGTTATCTTACCCTGATGATTGGCGATGATGGTCTGGCTGATCGCAAGCCCCATGCCCATACCGGTCTCCTTGGTGGAGAAGAAGGGGTCGAACAGATGGTGCAGGGTCGCCTGATCGATGCCGGGGCCCGTGTCCTCCACGACGATCTGCACCTCTTCGGGGCCCAGGGGGCGGGTGCTCAGGGACAGCCGGCGGCGCTCCTCGGGGACCTCGATCACCGCATCCAGCGCATTGCGCACGAGGTTGAGCAGGACCTGCTCGATCTGAACCAGGTCGGCGCGGATGATCAGCGGCTCGGGGAACAGGTCCTCTTCGCACTTGAGCCGCATCCTGCGCGTCTCGAACTCCACGAAAGAGCACACCTCCCGCGCCAGCTGATTGACGTCCACCTGCTCCCGCACGGGCGGCTGCTTGCCCACGAGATTGCGCAGCCGACTTATGATCTCGCCCGCGCGGTCGGCCTGGACGGCGATCTGCCCCAGGGCCTCTATCAGCTCCTCCTGGCCGCCCATGCCCAGGCGCATGCGCCGCGAGCAGCCGTTCGCGAAGTTGACGATGGCGGACAACGGCTGGTTGAGCTCGTGGGCGAGTCCGGTGGCCATCTCGCCCATGGTGCTGAGCCGGCACACGTGGACGAGATCGGCCTGGTGCTGGCGCGTCTCCTGCTCCGCCATGCGAACCTCTGTGATGTCCCTGCCGTAGATGTTGACATATTCGAGCTCGCCCATGGGGGCGAGCAGCAGGGAGTAGATCCGGGTGTCGGAAGCCAGCTCGTGCTCGGCGGTCTCACCGGAAGAGAGGGCCTTCGCAATCAGGTTCTTCCAGTAGGGGGGCAGGGTCTGGCCGCGCCAGACTCCCCAGTACTCCAACAGGGGGTCGCTGGCGGCGTTGGCATAGAGCAGCACACCGGGCCGATTCACGCGCAGCACCGGACTGGGGCTCTCGCTGGTGAATCTGGCCAGACTCTGGATCTCCTGCTCGGCGCGCTTGCGGTCCGAGATGTCGTGCAGGTAGACGGTGAATACCAGCTGGGATTCCATCAGGATCGGCTTGATGGCGACCTCGATGGGAAAGCGGGCTCCGTCGCTGCGGGTCGCGACCATTTCCGAGCGAACGTCCGCCCCCCCGTCGCCGGTCTCCACGAGGCATGTGTCCAGAATCTCGTGAAACCGCCGCCGGCTCGCCTCGTCGATCAGCAGCTCCGAGATGTTCCGGCCGATCGCCTCCTCCCGGCTGAAGCCGAAGGTCTGCTCCGCGGTGGGATTGAAGTCGATGACGCGCCCTGAGCCTTCGATGGTGATCACCGAATCGAGAGACGCCTCCATGACGGCGCTCTTCAGCGCCTGGGTGTCGCGCATCTCGCTCTCGTGCCGACGGCGCATCTCCTCACGCGCGGCCAGCACCATGCGGATGAAGTTCCTTATCCAGTCCTCGAGCAGGATGAGCTGATTCCCGCGGTCCGACAGGGGCTGGTGCCCGAATCCGAGTGCGCGACCGGAGAATCGGGTGATGCGCTGCAGCACCCGGCTCAGGTGCTCGGACACGAGCATGATGACCAGCGTGAAGGCGGACACGAACACCAGGGCGAGGATGATCCGCTGGCGTCGCTCGTGGTCCAGGACCCGCTCGGTCATCTCCGCGATCCGCGAGCGGGGCACGAAGATGCCGAACTGCATGTTGAGATAGGAGCCCTCGTAGTCGAAGAACGACTGCGTGGTGACCACGAACCGCTCCCGGGCGCTGTCCATGTCGGTGCCGTCGGGCAGGGTCGCCGGATCACTGCTGGCCAGGACCTCGCGCAGGTCCTCCGAGAGCACCGCGATGACGGTCTCGCTGCTCGCGTAGCCGCGCTGTGTGGCCCTCAGGAAGCTGTCGTCGATGGGAACGACCATCGTCAGGACGGCCATCACCGTCCCGGAGTAGTCCTCCACGGGATCGGATACGATCAGATAGGGCCGGCCCTCGAATGCAGTCATGAACGCCTGCACCAGGCTCTCGTTGAGAAACACCCGGTCCACCTGAACCAGGTCCCGGGGCAGCGGCAGGTCCCTCATGCGGTAGATCTCGCGGGTGCGTCCGCTGGTGTCGATCAACAGCAGGTGGCTGGGCTGAACCACGCTTTGCCAGCGAGAGGCGGGAGGGACCCAGACGGGTGGACGCTGGTCGTAGATCTTGGGCGGCGTCTCATCGCCCTCGAACCAGTTGATGGGCTCCAGGTAAGTCGCCATCCGGCGGTGGCTGGCGAGCAGGCGGGTCACCGACGTATAGCTGTCGACGTAGCTGTTGAACGCGATGAGGTTGGCCACGGCCCATCGGTCCAGGCGACCTTCCATGTCCTGATGGAACATGTCCCGGACCGCCTGCGTCTGAAAGCGGTCCAGCGCCACCCAGACCACCAGCCCCACCGCGCCGCCGATGAGGATCGCCAGCAGGGGCATCGGCACGCGCCGCAGCCAGTTGCGCAGCTTGAGACGCTTGCTGAGGGACATGGGAAAGCGCCTGGGGCCGTCCGTACCGGACACACCCCATCGATTATGGCCGCAGGCACGGCCGCCGTCACCCGGGACGGGCGCTTCCATACCGGGGTGCCGGGAGCTCGGGGAGCACGGCGCGGGCGGCGAAGGCGCCCGCGCCGGGGGTCAGCCGGCCGCCGCGCGGCGTACGGCGTACACGGGAAGCCGGTAACTGCGCCGGCTGGGGCCGGACTCGATCAGGGTCTTGAGTGCCGCCCGGGTCTCGGGGGAGAGCTCTTCGAACATCACGCCCATGCCGCGTTCCGTCTGCTGCACCACCATCGCCGAGATCCGGCAGGGGTAGCTGCTGCCGTTCAGGGGCAGGGAGAACGACAGGTCCACGATGGTGTTGAGTGCCGGACGGTTGCGGCCGGTTTCTATGAAGACCCCGCCCAGGCTCAGATTCTTGATGCGCCCGGGGATTCGGTGTCCTGCGCGGGATTCGATCACGGTGTCCAGCGATGCCGGATGCCTGACGTTACAGCGGTGTTCCACTCCTCCATCCTCCTTTTGGCTCTCGCGCCGATCCGGTGCTCGCCGAACGGGCGCGGAAACTGCGAAACCTCTGGTATCGTCTGTTTATCGTTATATGCTTCCCGCCCCGGCTCCTCTCCTCCGGGGGCTCGACCCCGGTCTACCTGGGGCCGGGACTGTAAAGTGTGGCATCCGGCTGGAAAAAGAACATCCGGACGATCTCGGAGTCTACCTGGGAAAATCCCTGAAACAAGGTGATCCATATCAATGTATTCGGTACGGTCAGGGGCGGACTTGCGAGGCAGCGCACCATGAGCGGGGCCGATCCCGTCGACGTCCGCAATGCCGTCCCCCCGGGGCTGCTGCGGCGCCTGGCCGCCATGCTCTACGACGGGCTGCTGCTGCTCGCCCTGTTCTTAGTCACCGCCGCCCTGGGCGTCGCTGCAAACCGGGGCGAGGCCATTGCGCCGGACAACTGGCTGTTCCCGCTCGTCCTCGGGCTGGTCTGGGCCGCATTCTACCTCTGGTTCTGGACCCACGGCGGCCAGACCCTCGGCATGCGCGCCTGGCGCATGCGGCTGGTTACCCGCGACGGGATGCCGGTCGGCCCGGGCCGGGGCCTGATCCGCCTGGCCGCCGCCCTGCTCTCGACGCTGCCGCTGGGGCTGGGCCACCTGTGGGCGCTCGTCGACCGCGATCGTCTCGCCTGGCACGACCGCCTCTCGGGAACCCGCCTGGTCCTGCTCGAGAAGCCGCGGCGCCGCGCCTGAGTGCCGCCACCCGGCTCAGTGCACCCGGCGCGCCAGCCACAGGGCGAGGCCCAGGATGGCCACGCCCGGAAAGGCGGCGGTGAGGAAGGGATCGAGCGTATACACCATGGCGAGATAGGAGGCGATCCGCGTCAGCAGCAGGAACCCGACCCCGACCAGGGTGCCCACGAATACCCTCTGAGCGATGCTCACCGCCCGGAGACTGCCGAAGACGAAGGGCACGGACAGAAACAGCATCACCAGGGTCACGAAGGGCGTGAGCACCTTGCCCCAGAAGGCGACCTCGAAGCGGATCGCCGACTGCCCGTTGTCGCGCATGAACTGAACGTACCTGTACAGGCCCCAGCTGGGCAGCACGTTGGGATCGAGCGTGACGTAGCTGAGCAGGGCCGGATTGACCATGGACTCCCAGCCGGCCTCGTCCATCTGCCGGGTGTCGACGCCCCCGTCCCTGAACAGGGATTGGCGGATATCGCGCAGCAGCCAGCGCCCCTGCGCGTACTGGGCGAAGGCGGCGTGGGTCGCCGCCTTGAGGCGCCTGTCCGGGGCGAACTCGTAGATGTAGATGTCCTCCAGCCGGGATCCCGGCAGGATGCTGCGAATATTGAGAAACGCGGATCCGTCCCGCGCCCAGAACCCGTACTCCGTCTTCAGAGTGATCTGCCCCGACCGCTTCTCCGCGCGCATGGTCTCGGCGTACTGCTCCGCGGGGGGCGCCACCACCTCGCCGAGCAGGCTGGCCGCCAGGAGCATCAGCGCGCCGGTCGCCAGCACGGCCGAGACGATCCGCCCCAGGGACATGCCGCCGGCCCGCATGGCGGTGAGCTCGGAGTGATTGGCCAGTGACCCGAGGCCGATGAGACTTCCGATCAGCGCCGCCACGGGGAAGGTCTCGTAGGCATAACGCGGCAGGATCAGCAGGACATAGAGGGCGGCGTCCGCGGTCCGGTAGCTGCCATCACCGACGTCGCCCAGCTCCTCGATGAAGAAGAAGAACCCCAGCAGCGTGGTCAGCACCAGCAGGGTCCAGACCGTGCCCGCGACCACGCGCCGGCCGATGTATCGGCTCAGCAGGATCACCCGCCGACCCCCCGTCCGCGCCGCCGGCGGCTCAGCCACATGGAATCGCGGGCCAGCAGCCATCCGGCCACGCCGAGCATGACCAGATGCACCCACCAGCGCCCGGCCCATGCGGGCGTCACTCCGGCCCGCATCCAGCTCCCGGCGACCTCCATCAGGTTCATGAACACGAAATAGACGAGAAACGCCGTAATCAGGCGCGCGTACATCCCCTGGCGCGGCAGCGACCGGCTGAGGGGCATGGCCAGCACGGTGAACACGATCACCGCCAGGGGATATGAGAGCCGGTACTGCAGCTCCGCCCGGGCGCGGATGTCGTCCGACCCCAGCAGCTCGCCCGTGGGCATGGTGCCCTCGTTTCGATACTGCGACTCCACCGGCTCGGGCCGGGCGATGCGCATGGCGTAGCGCTCGAACTCGCCGATGGTGTAGTCCGCGCTCCCCGGACTGCCCTCGTATCGGTGGCCGTCGTAGAGCTCCACGAACCGGTCCCCCGAGGCCTGGTCCCGGAAGTGCCGGCCGCGCTCGGCGCGTACCAGGCCCACCCGTCCGTGGCTGCGGTGCTGCACGAAGATATTGCGCATGCGCTCGCCGTTGCCGCTCACCTCCTCCACATAGAAGACCAGGCCACCCGCCTGGAACTCGTTGAACTGTCCGGCGAGCGCCCCGCTCAGCTTGGCCGTCTCGCGCTGCTCGGCGCGGATCTCCCGCATCTGCAGCTTGGCCCAGGGCTTGACCGCCATGGTGAGCCAGCCGACGGCCAGGGCCAGCGGGATGGCCAGCAGTAGAAAGGAGCGGAACACGCGCCAGGGCCCTATACCGCTGGCCAGCAGCGCGGTCATCTCGTTGTCCCGGTACATGCGCCCAAGGGTGAAGAGGATGGCCAGGAAAAAGGCGGGCGGCAGAACCTGTCCGAGTGCATCGAGGAGCGTCAGGCCGATCATGCGCGCCAGCACGTCCTCGGCGATCGCGCCCGCGGCGACGCTGCGCAGCAGGCGCATGAAGCCATTCCCGGCCAGGATAAGGACCAGGACGGTGAGCACGGCGAGCAGCGTCTTGAGCGACTCGCGCACCAGCAGCCTGTCGAGCACACCGAGCAAGGTCAGGGCTCCACCCGGGAGGGCACGCCGACGCAGGCGGGGAAGCGGGGGATGTTCAACGTCGAGGGGGCATCTCTGGCGGGTCGGCGTGCCGTGGCATTCACTCGGGATTCTTGTAGACTAATCGACTGACAGCGCTCGAATGCTAACAAAAAACCCGCCCCCCGAGCACTGGCCGGGAACGGCGCGAGGTCGCCCAGCCGGGCACGGCGCACCGAATCGGAGCCCCTATGCAATACACCGTCAAGACCGGAGATCCCGCCCAGCAGCGCACCGCCTGCCTGGCCCTGGGGGTGTTTGCCCAGCGCAAGCTGTCGGACCAGGCACGGCGCGTGGACGAGGCGTCCGGGGGCTTTCTCACCGGCGTGATCAAGCGCGGCGACATCGTGGGCAATACGGGTCAGACGCTGATGCTCTACGATGTGCCGGGCCTGCGCGCGCAGCGCGTGCTCCTGGTGGGATGCGGCAAGCGCAAGGAGCTGACCGCCGCCCAGTACCGCAGGATCGTCGCGGCCGCCGCCCCGGTGCTGAACCGCAGCCACGCAAAGGATGCGCTCTGGTGCCTGACCGACGACGTCCCACAGGGCGCCACACCCTACTCCATGGCCAGGGACACCGTGCTGGCCGCCGAAGACGCACTGTACCGGTTCGACCACTGCAAGTCCGATGCCGACGCCCCGAAGCGGCCGCTCGAGCGGCTCGATCTGCTCCTGGCGGACGCCGGCGCCAAGGTCCGGCAGAAGGCCCGCAAGGGCCTGGACCACGGCGCCGCCATCGCCTCCGGCGTGCGTGTGGCCAAGGACCTGGGCAACCTCCCGGGAAACATCTGCACCCCGACCTATCTCGCCGAGCGCGCCCTGAAGGAGGGCAGCGAGTCGCCCAAGCTCAAGGTCAGCGTGCTCGAGGAGAAGGACATGGAGAAGCTCGGCATGGGTGCCCTGCTCTCCGTGGCCCGCGGCAGTCGTCAGCCGGCGAAGCTCATCGTCATGGAGTACTCCGGGGGCAAGTCCGGCCAGAAGCCCGTCGTCCTCGTGGGCAAGGGGCTCACGTTCGACGCCGGGGGCATCTCCATCAAGCCCGCGGCCGACATGGACCAGATGAAATTCGACATGTGCGGCGGGGCCAGCGTCATCGGCACCCTGCGGGCGTGCGCCGACCTCGAGCTGCCCATCAACGTGGTCGGCCTGGTGCCCTCGTCCGAGAACCTGCCGGACGGCGCGGCCAACAAGCCCGGCGACATCGTCACCAGCATGTCCGGCCAGACCATCGAGATCCTCAACACCGACGCCGAAGGTCGCCTCATCCTGTGCGATACGCTCACCTACAGCGAGCGCTTTGAGCCGGCGGCGGTAATCGACATCGCCACACTGACCGGCGCCTGCGTCATCGCCCTGGGGCATTTCGCCACCGGCGTCCTGGCCAACGACGACCGGCTGGCCGACGAGGTCATCTCGGCCGGCGAGCACACCGGCGACCGCGCATGGCGTCTCCCCCTGTGGGACGAGTACCAGAAGTCCCTGGACAGCAATTTCGCCGACATGGCCAACATCGGCGGACGGTCCGCAGGCGCCGTCACCGCCGCCTGCTTCCTCTCGCGCTACACCAAGAAGCTCAAGTGGGCCCACCTGGACATCGCCGGAACGGCCTGGAAGACCGGTGACGCCAAGGGTGCAACGGGCAGGCCGGTGCCGTTGCTGACCCAGCTCCTCGTGCACCGCTGTGGATTGGGCGACTGAGCGCATGACCCAGGTTGACTTCTACGTCCTCGGGCCCGGCGCCGCAGGCAACCGCTGGACGCTGGCCTGCCGGCTCGCCGAAAAGGCCTATCAGCAGGGACGCCGCGTGCTGGTGCACACCGGCTCGCAGCAGGATGCCCGGGAAATCGACCGGCTCCTGTGGACCTTCCGGGACGGGAGCTTCGTCCCGCACGGCCTGTGGGCGGAGACGGACCGGGAGCTCACCCCGGTGCTGATCGCCCACCAGGGCGAGGCGGACGAGGAGCACGACGTCCTGATAAACCTCGCCTCCGACGTGCCCGCGTTCTTCAGCCGATTCGAGCGCGTGGCCGAGCCTCTTGACCGGGAGCAGGCGGGCCTGGACGCCGGTCGCCGGCGTTTCCGCTTCTACCGCGACCGGGGCTACCCCCTCAACCACCACGACATAGACCAATGAGCCCACGCGACCCGTTCGACGACGATCACGACGAGGAGCCCAGCACCCTGGACAGCTTCGAGCTGATTGATGAAGGGCTCGATCTGGACGGGGACCTGGACGACGTCCCCTCCCGGATTCCCGACACCGTGGAGCAGTCCGACGACGGCATCCCTTTGCTGGACGATGTCGTGGAGTCCCCGGACGATCTCTATTCCGACTACGGCCAGAGAATCACGGGGGATGACCGGGACCTGCCGCCCGAGGTCCTGCCCGCCGTCGAGCTCGAGCGGCCCGCACCGCCGCCCGTCGAGGCCTCGCCCGAAGCGATCGCCGCCGTGCGCGTGGAGGTAAGGCGCAGGCTTGCGGCCGAGATGGACGGGATCCTTGCGGGCGTCGCCGATGCCGCCGTGCGCCGCGTCGTCCAGGACCTGGAGTCGACCATCCGCGGCGAGCTGCACGAGACGCTCGCCCAGCGGGTGGGCGAGCTGATCGACGAGGAGATCCGCAACCGGTTCCCCGCCGGCGACCGGGACGAATGACCCCTCACCCCGTCCCCGGCCCGCGCTGACGCC
This sequence comes from Chromatiales bacterium, assembly GCA_050050175.1. Lineage (GTDB taxonomy): Bacteria > Pseudomonadota > Gammaproteobacteria > Chromatiales > Chromatiaceae > CAVQCX01. The sequence continues at coordinate 329 of JASFUT010000030.1, read as the reverse complement.
GCCGCGGCCTCGGCTCCGCCCAGGGCGCCGGGCGCCGCGATCGGCTACTCCGCCAGGAGCCGGTCCACGTTCTGCAGCCCCCGGGGCAGCTTGGCCCCCCGGCGCCCCCGCTCTCCCAGATAGGGCTCCAGGTCGGATGTCCTGAGGGTCATGTGCCGCTTCCCGGCGCGGACGGTAAGGCGCCCGTGGGGCGGCACCGCCGCCACCGCCACCATGAGCTCTTCGCGCGCGGCCGCCCGCCTGGCGGGTATGCCGATGATCTTGTTGCCCTTCCCCCGGGCCAGCACCGGGAGCTCGGAGACCGGGAAGGCCAGCATCCGGCCCTCGTT
>JASFUT010000029.1:0-18041 GCA_050050175.1 Chromatiales bacterium | reverse complement strand
GCGATCTCACGCTCTGAATCGGGCGGCAGCCGCGGCCGGCTCCGCCTCCCGGCGGAGGATTACCCCTGCGGTGCGACCTGCGTTATCCTGCCGGCAATAACGGGTACTTCCCCACCTGGCTGCCGCACTGCCCGCCGTGTCCCTCCGCACCGCCCAGAGCTACGCACTCGCCATCCTCGCCCTGGCGGCGGGGGCGTTTGCGAGCCTCAGGTCCGGCGACTGGACCTGGGTGTCGCGCTCGGGCTCGGCGGTGGTCGCCATCGGCATCGTGCTCACCTCCCACGAGATATTCGAGCACGGGCGGCGCCTGCAGGAGCATCGCCGCAGGGGGGAGGAGCGTCTGGAGCGGCGGATGTATCGCCTGGAGACCCCCGTGCGCACGGACCACGACTGGGCGGACAAGAACAGCATCCGGGAGCTGATCCGCTCGCGCTCGAGGGAGGAGGAGAAGTGGGCGATCGAGGGACACGGCTTCTACATGCTGGTGGCCGGCACCCTGGTATGGGGTTTTGGCGACCTGCTGGGCCTGGTCTTCGTGTGAGCCGGGCCTCGAGCTGGTCCGCCGGGCCGACGCCGGTCCATGTTCTCTGAGGCCGATCTCCGCCAACTGGAGCCCCTGCACCGCCTCCTGCTGGCGGAGGCGCGCCGGGGCCACTTCGAGCCCCGACTGAAGGGGCCTGTGCAGGCCAAGCGCATGCGCCGGAACCTGGAGGCGATCCTCCGCGAGGGCCGGCGGACCGACGAGCCCCTGCGCGCCCAGCTGCTCGCCTGGCGTCGCGGCGAGCGGGTGGCGGGCTGGCTGGTCAACTCCGAGATCCTCCCCGGCGCGGGAAACGAGCTCTGGCTCGTGCTCGTCCGGCCGGAGCTGCGCGGGCAGGGCGAGGGCGGGCGCATGCTGGACGCCGCGCTGGAAGCCCTGTCGGGCGTCGACGTGTACGTCCGCTGCTATCCGGCCTCCGCGGCCATGCTCCGGCTGCTCCAGAGCCGGGGGTTCGTCGTCCTGAACGAGAACGCCGACGGCACCCGGGAGCTGAAGCGACCCGCCGACCCGGCGGCCCCGCTCTGGAGCGCGCCGAACAGGCAGAGGCTCAAGCGGTTTGTGGCCATCGGCTCGGGTCCCGCCCGGTCCGGCCCGGGCTGACCATCACGGGCCGGCACAGGTCGATCTTCCGCCTGGCGGCCGCCGCGCCCGGCCGGCGCCGCGGCCGGTCAGCGCTGGCCGCGGCCCTTGCGCCGCCTGACCACACTGGAGATCAGAAAGCCCGAGACGCCCGCGGCGATCAGGAGCGAGACGAGAGTCAGGTTGTCGATGATCATGGGTGAGCCCCTAGAATTAGAATTTAAGTAGTTACTTATATAGTAACTTGCCCCCGGGGAGGCAAATAGATTTTTTTTATGAGGGCCGGTGATCCCTGGCCGCCGGGACCTTCGGCGCAGTCGTTGAACGTCTCGTTGTGGTGTAACGATCCGTTGTAACGAAACGTTCCATTCTCCGATCTGCTCATCTTTACAAGTCAATAAAAAACAAACAGTTATATGTTGGCACGAGGTCTGCAATCCCTTGGTCAAGCAGTCGATGCTGTTGCCGAGGAGACAGACCATGACCACGATCACCGTCGCCAGCGACCTCGTCGCCCGCACCCCGCGCCGGGAGACTGCCGCCGGCAGCTTCGAAAGCCTGGTGGAGCGGTTCTCCAAGGACCTCTTCCGCTACGCCTACTGGCTGGCGGGGGACCGCCAGGTGGCGGAGGATCTGGTGCAGGAGACGTTCCTGAGGGCCTGGAAGTCGCGCAAGCAGCTCCAGGACAGCGGCGCGGCCAAGAGCTGGCTGCTGACCATCGTCAGGCGGGAGAACGCGCGCCGTTTCGAGCGGATCCGCCCCCTCGAGAGCGACGTCCCGATGGAGCGCATCGGCTCGACCCGGCAGGACTACGACACCTCCACCGAGGCCTTCGTGCTGCGCCGGGCCATCCACGAGCTTCCGGAGAAGTACCGCGAGCCGTTGCTGATGCAGGTGATCCAGGGCTTCAGCCAGAAGGAGATCGCCGAGCAGCTGGGGTTGTCCTCCGCCGGCGTCGGCACGCGGCTGTTCCGTGCGCGACAGAAGCTGCGCGAGGCGCTGGAGGGAGGGGACGCGTGAGACGCGGCCCCTGGTGGGGTCTGCTCATGGCCCGGCGGCTGCTGATCGTCGAGGACGAGGCCGGTCTGCGCCAGATGCTGACCTGGGAGCTGGAGGATCTGGGCTACCGGGTGGCGGGCGCGGGAGACTGCCGGGAGGCCCTGGAGCTGGCCGCCACCGAGACCTTCGACGCCGCGTTGCTGGATTACCATCTCCCGGACGGGGACGGCATCGGGCTGATGGACCGTCTGCGCGCCGTGCAGCCCGGACTCACGGTGCTGCTCTGCAGCGGGGTGCCCACGCCGGACAAGGTGGCGCTGGCGATCCGCAAGGGCGCCTATGCCTTTGTGGCCAAGCCCATCCGGGCGGACCGGCTGCACCGCTCCTTCGAGGCGGCGCTCTCCGACGCGTCCGCCTGACCTGCCGGCCGGCGGATGCCGGCAACGGCCGGCGCCCGCCAAGCCCGGTGTGTCGCCTCGGAGCGCGGCACCCGTCGTCCTCGTTCATCAAGGCAGTAAACTGAGCGGTGGCTCCGCCCTGTCTACCGGGCGGGCAGGGGCGGACGCGAAGATGCGTCTGACCCCCGCAAGGCCCGAGCTGCGGTGCTGATCCCCCTCCTGCCGGCCCTATCCGAGAGGGGCGGGATTACCGAACAGAGCGGGCCCCGGGGCGCCGCACCGGGTGGCGGCGGCCCTGTTTCAGGCGTCCGTCCCCCACCAGCGGGCCGCAGGAGGAGGGGTCTTCGGTCGGGCGCCGTTGTCCGGCGGGGCGCCGCGCTGGATAATGCCCGGGCTCGAAGCCGGAGCCCGTCCGGGCGTCGACCCGACGCCCGCGTCCCCGGGGCGCGGCTGGCACAGGGGGTGATCAGGAATGCGTCTGTTTCGTCTTTTCGTCGCGCTGGCTGTGCTCGTCGTCTCTACCGGGGCCACGGCCGCGGACCGGCCTGTGCTGTGGGGGATGGGCGCGCATCCCTGCACCGACTATCTCCAGGCCTACGCGAAGCGCGATGCCCCGCAGGACCCGGGTGCGGCGGAGTACCTGGGGTTCCGCGACTGGCTCGGCGGCTTCGTATCCGGGCTGTCCCTGGCGACGGGGGAGGACGTGATCCGGGGCCTGGAGCTCGACGTGGCCATGGACCGCATTGCCGTTCAGTGCGAGGAGCGACCGGCCGCGGACTTCTTCAACGCCGCCGCGGACCTGATCCGCGCGCTGAGCGTGCTGAGATGAGGGGCCGGGGCGGGCGTCCCCAAGATTCCGAATAGCCTGAAATATTTATTAAACATTGGGAGCGCAGAATACGCCGGACTTATCCAACACCCCCTTGCGGAGGTCCTCGTGTTCAACAAAGCTCTTGCCGTCGCCGCATTGTCGGCCGCCGTGGCGGGCTCCGCCTCGGCCGCCCAGCGTGACTACATCAGCATCGTGGGCTCGTCCACGGTCTACCCATTCGCCACCGTGGTTGCCGAGCAGTTCGGTAAGACGACCAGGTATCCGACCCCGAAGATCGAGTCCACGGGCTCCGGCGGTGGGCTGAAGCTGTTCTGCGCGGGCGTGGGCGTCGAGCACCCCGACATCACCAACGCCTCCCGTCGCATCAAGAAGTCCGAGGTCGAGAAGTGCGCCGGCAACGGCGTGACCGATATCGTCGAGGTCAAGATCGGCTACGACGGCATCGCCGTGGCCAACTCCAAGGACGCCCCCGAGTTCAAGCTGACCCGCCGGGACATCTTCCTGGCCCTGGCCAAGGAGGTGCCCGATCCGAGCGCGCCCGAGAGCGGCAAGCTGGTCGCCAACCCCTATACCCACTGGAACCAGATCGACCCGAGCCTTCCGAACTACAAGATCGAGGTCCTGGGTCCGCCGCCCACCTCCGGCACCCGCGACGCCTTCGTCGAGCTGGCCATGGAGGACGGCGGCTGCAAGGAGTACGACTGGATCAAGGCGATCAAGAAGGAGGACAAGGGCCGCTACAAGGCGATCTGCCACACCATCCGTGAGGACGGGGCCTACGTGGAGGCCGGGGAGAACGACAACCTGATCGTCCAGAAGCTGGAGGCCAACCACAAGGCGCTGGGCATCTTCGGCTTCAGCTTCCTCGACCAGAACCGGGACATGATCCAGGGATCGGAGATCGAGGGCGTGGAGCCCACCTTCGAGAACATCGCCGACGGCAGCTACCCCGTCTCGCGCCCCCTGTTCTTCTATGTGAAGAAGGCCCACGCGGACGTGATCCCCGGCATCAAGGAGTACCTGGCCGAGTTCACCAGCGAGCGCGCCTGGGGCCCCGAGGGCTACCTGTCCGACCGCGGCCTCGTGCCCATGCCCGACGCCGAGCGTGACCAGTACCGCACGGCGGCGACCGACCTGATGCCCATGGAGTACAAGTAAGACCGCCGGATCGCCCCCCCACGGGGGGCGGTTCCTGCCAACGATGGCGGTCGGGTCACCTGACCGCCATCGTTTTGCCTCGGAACAACGGAGTTCGCCCGACGGTATCCGATCATGCCGCAGTCCTTGCTAATCCTGGTGCTCCTGGGGATCATGGCCGCCGCCTATCAGGTGGGCCGCCGCCGCGCCTTCGCGGTGGCCGGCGGGCAGAAGGGGGTGCCCAACCTCCACTCCCTTCCGAGCTACTACGGCTATTTCACCGCGCTCTGGGCGGGCCTCCCCGCGCTGCTGGTCCTGGCCGTCTGGATCGCCCTGCAGTCCTCGGTGATCACCGAGCTGGTGATCGCCGACCTCCCGCCGGAGACCCGCGCGCTCCCGGAGGGCGAGCTCAACCTCGTCGTCAACGACATCAAGAACCTGGCGACTGGCAACATCGTCTCCCGGGTGGCCAGCCCGGAGATGCAGGCCGCGGCCGAGCACTACCAGCATCTCCAGCAGATCAGCCGCATGGCGCTCACCGTCGTGGTGCTCTCGCTGGCGACCCTCGGCGTCGGCATGGCCCGGAGGTGGATCTCGCCCCAGCTTCGGGCGCGCAACTCGGTGGAGACCACGCTCAACACCCTGCTGGTGGTGTGCTCGACCATCGCCATATTCACCACTATCGGCATCGTGCTCTCGGTGCTGTTCGAGGCCATCCGGTTCTTCGAGAAGGTGCCCGTGAGCGAGTTCCTGTTCGGCCTGGATTGGAGCCCCCAGACCGCCATCCGCGCCGACCAGGTGGGCTCCTCCGGCGCCTTCGGCGCGGTGCCGCTGTTCGCGGGGACCATGCTGATCTCGCTGATCGCCATGGTGGTGGCGGTGCCCATCGGGCTGATGTCCGCCATCTTCCTGGCCGAGTACGCCGGCTCCCGGTTCAGGGCGACGGCCAAGCCCGTGCTCGAGATCCTGGCCGGCATTCCCACGGTGGTCTACGGCTTCTTCGCCGCCCTTGTGGTGGCGCCCTTCTTCCGCGACACGGGCGCGGCCGTCGGCCTGGCGGTCTCCTCCGAGAGCGCTCTGGCGGCGGGCACCGTCATGGGGGTGATGATCATCCCCTTCGTCTCCTCCCTCTCGGACGACGTGATCAACGCCGTTCCCCAGGCCATGCGAGACGGCTCCTACGCCCTGGGCGCGACCAAGTCCGAGACGGTCCGGCGGGTGATCATCCCGGCGGCCCTGCCCGGTATCGTGGGCGGCGTCCTGCTGGCCGTCTCCCGGGCCATCGGCGAGACCATGATCGTGGTCATGGCCGCCGGCCTGGCCGCCAACCTGACGGCCAACCCCCTGGAGGCGGTCACCACGGTGACGGTACAGATCGTCACCCTGCTGGTGGGGGACCAGGAGTTCGACAGCGCCAAGACCCTGGCGGCCTTCGCCCTGGGTCTCGTGCTCTTCCTGGTGACCCTGTTGCTGAATGTCATCGCCCTGCACATCGTGCGCAAGTACCGTGAGCAATATGAATAGCGAACAGCAATCCCTGCCGCCGGCGGGTGGCGACCGTTCCCGCACCATCGACCGGGTCCAGCACACGCTCAAGCGCCGCTACCGGGCAGAGAGGCGCTTTCGCATGTACGGGCTGTCGGCCGTGCTCGCGGGCCTTGTGTTCGTCTCCTTCCTGTTCATCAGCATCGTCTCCAAGGGCTACACCGCCTTCGAGCAGACATTCGTCCAGCTGGAGATCGAGTTTTCCGAGGACGTGCTGGCCCCGGGCGGGGAAATGGATACCGAGGCCCTGCGCAGGGCGAACTACGGCGCCCTGGTGAAGCGCGCCCTGCGCGAGCGTTTTCCCGAGGTGACCGGGCGAAGCGAAAAGCGTGCGCTCTACGGGATCGTGAGCAACGGGGCCAACTATCAGCTCCAGGATATGGTCATGGCCGATCCCTCGCTGATCGGCACCACCCGGACCCTCTGGGTACCGGCGGACGACGAGGTCGACATGCTGGTCAAGGGCCACGTGGACCGCGACCTGCCCGAGTCGGATCGCCGGGTCAAGGACAAGACCATCGCCTGGGTGGATCAGCTGGAGCAGGAGGGCGGCATCGAGAAGCGCTTCAACTGGGCGTTCTTCACCAACGGGGACTCCCGGGACCCGGAGCTGGCGGGCATCGGCGGGGCGATCGCGGGCTCCTTTTACACGCTGCTGGTCACCCTGGCCCTCGCCTTCCCCATCGGGGTGGCCGCGGCGGTGTACCTCGAGGAGTTCGCGCCCAGGAACCGCTGGACGGACCTGATCGAGGTCAACATCAACAACCTGGCGGCGGTGCCGTCCATCGTGTTCGGCCTGCTCGGCCTGGCGGTGTTCATCAACTTCTTCGGGCTGCCGCGCTCCGCCCCCCTGGTGGGCGGGCTGGTGCTGACCCTGATGACCCTGCCCACGATCATCATCGCCAGCCGGGCATCCCTCAAGTCCGTGCCGCCGTCCATCCGGGAGGCGGCGCTCGGCGTGGGCGCCTCGCCCCTGCAGACGGTGCTGCACCACGTGCTGCCCCTGGCCATGCCCGGGATGCTCACCGGCACCATCATCGGGATGGCCCAGGCGCTGGGCGAGTCCGCGCCGCTGCTCATGATCGGGATGGTGGCCTTCATCGTGGACATCCCGAGCGGGCCCATGGACCCGTCCACCGTGCTGCCGGTGCAGATCTTCCTGTGGGCCGACAGTCCCGAGCGGGCCTTCGTCGAGCGGACGTCGGCGGCCATCATGGTGCTGCTCGGATTCCTCGTCCTGATGAACGCCACGGCGGTGCTGCTGCGCAAGAAGTTCGAGCGGCGCTGGTAGAGAAAAACCGTAGAGACTGGGGTTAAGCTATGGCCAACGCAATGTTTCACGACTCCGCCGTTGCATCCGCCGCTATGGACGAGACCGAGACCAAGTCCCGCTCCCGCCCGGCCGTCGACCACGAGGCCGAGGCGCGCGACTTCGACCGGACCGTCGGCGACTACACCATGGCCGACGCGGTGATGGAGTGCCGCGGCGTCGACGTGTACTACGGCGAGAAGCACGCCATCAAGAACGTCAGCCTCGACATCGGCAAGAACGAGGTGATCTCCATGATCGGCCCCTCGGGGTGCGGCAAGTCCACCTTCCTGCGCTGCCTGAACCGCATGAACGACACGGTGGATACCGCCCGGGTGACCGGATCGATCAAGCTCGACGGCGAGGACATCTACGACAAGCGCATGGACGTGGTGCCGCTGCGCGTGCGCGTCGGCATGGTGTTCCAGAAGCCCAACCCCTTTCCCAAGTCGATCTACGAGAACGTCGCCTACGGCCCCCGCATCCACGGCCTGGCCACGGGCAGGCAGGAGCTGGACGAGATGGTCGAGGGGAGCCTGCGCAAGGCGGGGCTGTGGGACGAGGTCAAGGACCAGCTCGACCACCCGGGCACGGGGCTGTCCGGGGGACAGCAGCAGCGGCTGTGCATCGCCCGCACCATCGCCGTGGAGCCGGAAGTCATCCTGATGGACGAGCCCTGCTCGGCGCTGGACCCCATCGCCACCGCCAAGGTCGAGGAGCTGATCGACGAGCTGCGCAGGAGCTACACGGTGGCCATCGTCACCCACTCCATGCAGCAGGCGGCCCGCGTGTCCCAGCGTACCGCCTACTTCCATCTGGGCAACCTCGTCGAGGTGGGGGACACCACCCAGATCTTCACCAATCCCCGGCACAAGCTTACCGAGGACTACATTACCGGGCGCTTCGGCTGACCGGCGGGACCGCGCACCCAGATGTCCGCGCCCGACTACCCCCGCGAAAGCCGCCACATCGTCAAGCGCTACGACCAGGAGCTGGCCAAGCTGCGAGGCCTGACGCTGGAGATGGGGGAGCTCGCCCTGGAGCAGGTGCGCTCCTCAGTCGAGGCCCTGTGCCGGGAGGACGCGCAGATGGCCCGCGAGGTGCTCAGGCGGGAGCGCCAGGTGAACAACGCCGACCTGATCGCCGACGAGGCCGCCATCAGCCTGCTGGCGATGCGCCAGCCCCTCGCCCGGGATCTGCGCCTGGTGGTCGCCCTGTCCAAGACCGTCACCGATATCGAGCGCATCGGCGACGAGGCCAAGAAGATCGCGGACGCGACCATCGCCAACCTGGAGAAAGATACCGGGCGCCTGCCGGCCGTCCTGGTCCGCGACGCCCGCACCATGTCCGAGCTGGCCACGGGAATGCTGGACAAGGCCCTGGAGGCTTTGGCCGAGAACGCCTGGGAGGCCGCGGTGGAAGTGGTTCAGACCGCGCCCCGGCTGGACGACGAGCTCCAGGCGGGGCTGAGGCGGCTGTCCACCTACCTGGTCGAAGACCCGCGCAACGTGGGGCACGTGATCAACATCGTGCTCATCATCAAGGCACTGGAGCGCGTCGGCGACCACGCCCAGAACATCGGCGAGTCCGTGATCTACTACGTCAAGGGCCGGGACGTGCGCCACGTCAAGGCCGAGCACCTCTCTGAGGGCTTCCTCGGGGACTGAGTGCCCGGCCTCAGCCGGACGCCCGCGGCCGGCGGGTCGCGCGCTCACGCAGGGCTCGCCTGCCGAAGGCCTGCAGCCGCGCGGGCCCTCTTCGCGCAAGGCCCACCTCCCGTTCCGCGCCCGCAGCATGCTGTAGGAAAACGGCGGATCTTCGCCAGCCTGAGTGCGGTACAGGGAGGTGACAAAGGATACGCAACTCCTTTGTTCAGCATCCCGCCAGGCGCTCCCGGTCAATGGCTCGTGACCGGACGGCAGGCCAGGCCTGTTGGGCGGACGCAGCGGCGTGTTAGGCTTGGCGGCGCAGCAATTCGCGCCCGGCCCATCCGAAGGTCCCATGAGAGTCGTCAGCTTCAACGTCAACGGGATCCGCTCCCGGCTCCACCAGCTCCAGGCCGTGCGCGATGCCCACGATCCCGACGTGCTGGGCCTGCAGGAGACCAAGGTCGTGGACGGGGACTTCCCCCGGGAGGCGGTCGCGGATCTGGGCTACAGGGCCCATTTCTTCGGCCAGAAGACTCACTACGGCGTGGCCCTCCTGTCCAAGCGGGAGCCGGTCGTCGTGCATCGGGGCTATCCTTTCGAGGGAGAGGACGCCCAGCGCCGGCTCATCACCGGCGTGTACGATCTGCCTTCGGGCGAGCGGGTCACCGTCATCAACGGCTACTTTCCCCAGGGGGAGAGCCGGGACCACCCGGTCAAGTTCCCGGGCAAGCGCGCCTTCTACGCCGGGATGCTGCGCTACCTTCGCGAGTCGTTCAGCCCGGATGAGAATCTGGTGGTGCTGGGCGATATGAACGTGGCTCCGCAGGACGCGGACGTGGGCATAGGAGCCGACAACGCGAAGCGCTGGCTGCGCACCGGCAAGTGCAGCTTTCTGCCCGAGGAGCGCGAGTGGCTGCAGGCGCTCTCGGACTGGGGGCTGCACGACAGCTTCCGCGCCTGCCATGCGGAGGCGGACGATGTCTTCAGCTGGTTCGACTACCGCAGCCGGGGCTTCGAGCGGGACCCCAAGCGGGGTCTGCGCATCGACTTCGTTCTCGCCACCGCGCCCCTGAGCCGGCGGTGCGTGGCGGCGGGCGTCGACTACGCCATACGCGGGATGGAGAGGCCCTCCGACCATTGCCCCGTGTGGGCCGAATTCGAGGTGTAGAGGCTCGTGCACGAGCGCGACATCTTCCTGAACGACTGGAAGGATGGCGGCCTGGACGCCCTGAAGGAGGCGTTCGGCATCACCGATCGCCATCTTCAGGACTTCGAGGTCCTGCTGGCCTCCTACTGCCGCGACAGCTTCGGCGGAGAGGCCTTCGTGCTGCTGTGCCGTGAGGGGCGGCTCTTCGAGGTGAACGCGAGCCACGACACGGGCGCGGGCATGGCCGGACAGTGGGAGCCCGAGGCGACCATCATCGAGGCGCTGCGGCACCGGCTCGACAAGGGGCGCCTGGGCTGCGACGAGATCGGCGAGAGCTGGTTCGCCGACGAGCTGAGGTTCCTGCTGGCCGAGCTCGAGGTGGAGGCGCGGGAACGGGACCTCTGACCCACTGCCGGTCGTCGGCGCCCGCCGGCGGTCCGACCTGCCCATCTCCATGAGCATCGCGCTGTTCCGTTTCTACGAGGAGCTGAACGACTTCCTGCCGGCGGGGCAGCGCAAGCGTGACATCCAAGTCTCTTTCGACCCCCCCGTGCCCGTTCGCCACTTGATCGAGACCCTGGGGGTCCCGCACACCGAAGTCGAGCTCATACTGGCCAACGGCGAGTCCGTCGGGCTCGACCACCCTGTCCGCCCGGGGGAGCGGATCAGCGTCTATCCGGTCTTCGAGGCGCTCGACGTGACGCCGCTGCTGCGCGTGCGCAGCCGGCCCCTGCGCGAGCCGCGGTTCCTCGCCGACGCCCATCTGGGCAAGCTCGCCCGCTGGCTGCGGCTGATGGGCTTCGACACCGCCTTCGACCCGCGATCCCCGGACGCGGAGCTGACGGCGCGGGCGGTCCGCGACGGGCGCATCCTTCTGACGCGGGACCGGGCCCTGCTCATGCGCCGGGAGCTGACCCACGGCTGCTATGTCCGCCAGACCGGGCTCGGCGCACAGCTCGAGCAACTGATCCGCCGCCTGGACCTGTGCCGGGCCATCCGGCCCTTTACCCGCTGCATGCGGTGCAACGGGCTGCTGCGCCCGGCGGGGCGCGACGAGGTGGCCCCCCTGATTCCGGCCGGCGTTCTGCGCAGGCAGGACGGCTTCTGGCGCTGCGGGTCCTGCGGCCAGGCCTACTGGCGGGGCAGCCATTTCCGGCGGCTCGCCAGCGAGGTGGAGCGGCTGTGCGGGGAAGCTTCAGTAGTCAGTAGACAGTAGACAGGGGCGGGCTTCGGCCGGCCCGTCGCCCTTGTCTCCGGGTCCGGCTTCAGCCGCACCGTCGGAAGCCGCAACAGCGCATGTCGGGCCGAGTGCGACCAAGCGCGACGTCCGGCGGGGGGGAAGCCCCTGACGGCCAGGGCTGGGTGGGGTGGGAGGCGCCTCCGCGCGGCGAACGCGCGGTCGCCCGGCGCTGCACGGTGAACGGCCTGCCTGCCGCCCCGGTCGGTGACCCGGTGCTCCGGACCCTGACCTCAACGGCGGCAGGGATTTTGCTGTATCCTGTCGCCTGCCCGGAGCACACACAACCGATATTTCACAAGGATTCCGCATGTCCCGGAAACTGCCTCGGCTCACGCTCGCAGGCCTGCTGGCTGTCTTGTCCGCCGCACTCCCCGCCGAGGAGGTGTGCATGAAGCGGGTGTTCAACGAGTACTGCCTGGGCGGCGACATGGACGCACAGGTACGAGCGCCCAAGCCGGTGATCCACCAGCAGCGCGAGGGAGATCGCTTCGCCGTCGTCTACGCAGACGGGGACGGCAGTGCGTACGTGATGTCATTCAAGGGCAGGATCTACAAGGTGCTGCGCCGCTACGATCCCTCCACCATCCTGCGATTCAACGACCTGGAGAAGATCCTCACCGGCAAGTACGGCCCCCCGAACGATCTCAGCCGCTACCCGGCGTACGCCCGCAACCGGGCGAGCCGAATCGGCGCGATCAGGCGCGGGGAGGGACGGGCCGAGCTGGTCTGGGAGCCTCGGGGCGAGCCATGGGCGGTGACGCTGGCCTGGAATCGCGAGCTGGGCCTGCATCTGTACTATACCGCCAAGGAGCTGGACGCGCAGATGGAGATGGCGGCCGAGAGCGGGCTCTAGGTCATCCAACAGCTATCGAGACACTCTGCCGGCCTCCGGCCGGCGGAGCGCGCAGCGCGGCCGCTGGATGCCAGGGGCGGAACGGAGCCTGCCGGCGCCCAGTCCCGCCCGACCACCGTCAACCGTCAACCCTCCTCCCGATGAGCGCCTCGCCGGAGCTCGCCAGGGCCTCCAGGCGGACGTCGACGATCCGGCCCGCCAGCCGGGGGTCGCCGCCGTCCGTGATCTCCACCCGCAGGAAGTTGGGCGTGTAGCCCTCCCACTCGGGGCGCCTCCCCTCCACGAGCACGGGCAGGGACCTTCCCCGGAAGCCCTCGAGCATCTCGGTCTTCATCCGGCGGGCGAGGGCGTGCATGGCATCCACGCGCTCCTTGACCAGGGCGCGGGGCACGGGCCCGGGGAGCGCGGCGGCCTTGGTGTCCGCCCTCGGTGAGAAGGGAAAGATGTGGACGTGCCCGAAGCCCAGGCGCTCGACGTAGTCCATTGTCCGCTGCCAGTCCTCATCGGTCTCGCCGGGGAAGCCGACGATGATGTCGGTGGTGATGTTCAGATCGGGCACGAGCCCTCGCGCGCGTCTGACCAGGGCCTCGAAGGCTTCGGTGCGGCAGCGCCTCGCCATGCGCCGCAGCACTGTATCGGAGCCGCTCTGCAGGGGCAGGTGCAGGTGGGGCATGAGCCGCGGATCGCCGAACAGGTCCCAGAAGTCGTCGGGAACGTCCCAGGGCTCGAGGGAGCCGATACGGACCCGCGGGATTGCGGTCCGCTCGAGCACCGCTCGGACCAGATCGGCCAGACTCGACCCCAGGTCGCTGCCGTAGCCCCCGATGTGCACCCCGGTCAGCACCACTTCCTGGACGCCGGCCGCGTGCAGGCGGGTGATCTCCGCCACCACCTCTGCGACCGTGCGGCTGCGCTCCTCGCCCCGCGCCAGGGTCACGATGCAGTAGGTGCATCGATACCGGCAGCCGTCCTGGACCTTGACGAACGCGCGCTGGCGGCTGCCCGCGGGGAGCGGGCAGGCGTCCGGCTCGATGGCGGCGGCGGGCATCGCGGGTACCTGCAGCTCGCGGCATGCGATCTCCGCGAGGCGGTCCTTGTCCCGATTGTGCACCACCAGGTCGGCGCCCAGGGCATGGCCGGCCTCTTCGGGGCTGAGCGAGGCGTAGCAGCCGCTGACCACCAGCTTCGCGGCCGGATTCGCCCGGCGGACCCGCCTCATCAGCTTGCGGGACTTGCGCACCGCCTCCGCGGTGACCGCGCAGGTGTTGACCACCACCAGGTCTGCCGCCTCCGCACCCGGGGCGATCTGGTGACCCAGCGCGCGAAAGTCGCGCGACCAGGACTCCAGCTCCGCCTCGTTGAGGCGGCAGCCCAGGGCTTGGAGGTGGATGCGCATGATCGGTGAATTCCGCACGGGGACTCGGTGGCTGAGCCTGCCGGCAGTGCAGTCTCGAAGGCGTGCGTCCCGCCGACGGGATTTTACATGCTTTGCGGCCGGCCCGCCCGATCCGGGTGCTGCGCGTTGCCATCGGCCGGTTATCTGTTAATCTTCGTAGAATATGCAGGAGAATTAATGGGTTCTGAGATCTATCTTGAGTGGTTTGCCGTATCCGGGGTCGTCCTGGTGGGCCTGCTGCTCGCTGTCGTCCTGGTGCGCCAGGCCGGACTGCGCCAGGGACTCTGGCGTGTCGTCGAGGGTCAGGAGCGCCTGGAGGCCTCTCTCCGGGACCACGAACGGGCGCTTTACCGCCAGATGGCCGGGGCCCAGCAGGCGCAGGAGCGCCACGCCGCCGATACCCAGCAGCGGCTGCTCGTACGCTTCGCCCGGCTCTATCAGGCTCTGGAACGGCGGTTCGGGGAGATGCAGAAGCGCCTCACGGAGGACGGCGGCGATCTGCGGGCCGATCTGATCGAGCGGTTCGACAGGATGGAGCGCCTGACCTCCGAGGCCCTGGGTGAGGGTCGTCTGGCCCAGCAGCGCAGCCTCAGCAGCTTCGAGGAGGTCATGCGCGCATCGCTGGCGGGACAGCGCGAGGCCTTCGACGCGCGCCAGCAGGATGCCCTGCAGCGGCAGCAGCGCGGCCTGTCGGAGGCCGCCGAAGGGCTCGGCCGCCAGGTCTCCGAGGCCCTGGAGGCGACGGCACAGGGGCTCGGAGGCCGGATCCGGGAGCTGACGGACGCCACCGAGCGGCGCCTCACCGCGATCAGCGGTCAGGTCGAGAAGCGCCTGGACGAGGGCTTCGAGAAGACCACCGAGACCTTTACCCGGGTGCTCAGCCACCTGACCCGGATCGACGAGGCCCAGAAGAAGATCACGGAGCTCTCCGCCGACGTGGTCAGCCTCCAGGAGGTGCTGGCGGACAAGCGCTCCCGGGGGGCCTTCGGCGAGGTCCAGCTGGCGTCCCTGGTCCGCAACGTGCTCCCGGAGCGCGGCTTCTCCCTGCAGCGCACGCTGAGCAACGGGACCCGCGTCGACTGCCTGCTGCACATGCCCGAGCCTGCCGCACCCGTGGCGGTGGACGCGAAGTTCCCGCTGGAGGCCTACCGCCGTCTCGCCGACCCCGAGCTCGCGGAGTCCGAGCGGGCCCGGGCGGCGTCGCGCTTCCGACAGGACGTTCAGAAGCACATCCAGGACATCGCCGCGAAGTACCTGATTCCGGGCGAGACCGCCGACGGGGCGGTGATGTTCGTCCCCGCCGAGGCGGTGTTCGCCGAGATCCATGGCCGGTTTCCCGATCTGGTCGAGCGGGCGCACCGCTCCAGCGTGTGGATCGTCTCGCCCACCACCATGATGGCGGTGCTGACCACCGCCCGCGCCGTGCTGAGAGACGAGGCCACCCGCGAGCAGGTGCACGTGATCCGGCGCCATCTCGCCGAGCTGTCCCGGGATTTCGGTCGCTTTCAGGACCGGATGGACAGGCTGGCCACCCACATCCGCCAGGCCCACCGCGACGTGGACGAGGTGCATACCTCGGCCCGGCGCATCAGCGGGCGCTTCGAGAAGATCGAGCGGGTGGAGCTGCCCGAAGGGCAGGACGCGGAGGGCAAGACCGGAGAGAGCGTGCGCGATGCGACGCCGGGCGCGCGGCTCGGCGGGGTATAATGCGCACGGGCGACAGCCGCCGGGATGAATCGGGACGGATGGTCCTTGAGGGCAGACGACGATGAGGATAATCATAACCAAAGTGGGTGCAGGCACGACCGCGCGGGAGGTGATGGCGTTCCTGCGATCGGGAGCCAAGCCGAAGCTCGGGCTGCCGTTCGGCGACCCCCCTACCGTCGAGAAGTGCCGCGTGGTGAAGATCGTGGACGACGACACGGGGGACGTGGAGTACATCGCCCTGGCGAGGATCACCCCGGACAAGGCGGCGCTGCGGGCCATCAAGCGGCTCAGCCTTACCAAGCTGCGGGGACGGATCGTCGAGGTGCGCCAGTACCAGTACCGGTCCAAGCGCAACGAACGGCGCAGGCGCGCCTTCCCCGTGGAGGAGCAGCACGACCGCCGGGATCAGGAGCGGCGCCGGCCGAACCTGCGCTTCGAGAAGGAAACGGGCCCTGCCAAGATCGAGGGGATGAAGGACTTCACCCGCACCTACGGGCATTGAGGGCCCGGGCGCCGGCAGCCTCGGGGCTCAGCGCGGCGCGCCCGGAGGCACGATGCCCGGTGTGCTCATGCCGGGCGGCGGCGGGCTGGGCGAGTTCTGGTGGACGAGCAGGCGCCAGCCATCGCTGCCGCGGCGGAAGACGTTGATCCCGTACAGGGGGGGCGGCGGGGGCTGACCACCGGGTGCGGACACCCGCTCCTCGACGAGGTGGATGGCCATGTCGCCCGCCTCCGTCCACTGGATGTGGGTAACCGACAGGTCGAGCTGGAAGTCGCCGTCCATGAGCGCCTGCCAAAGACGCTCCACCTCCCGGCGGCCGCGGACCAGGGCCTGCATCGGAAGGAGGCAGGCGACCTCGTCGGAGTCCTCCCAGACGCTCATCATCTTCGTCGGGTCGCTCTCGTCGAGCGCGTCGTAGAATGCGTCCTCGGCGTCCTGGGCGGTGGCGTAGGCTGCGGTCATGATCCGGGTCCGGCTTGCGATGAGACCGCGATACTCGCACCGGGCAGGGGCTCGATCAAGTCCCGGGTCCGGGAGGGGAGGTGCACGGCTCAGCATTGCTCCCAGGGAAGGCCCTGGAAGCGCCAGCCGCCCTGGGTGCTGCGATGGTGGTGATCGTCGAGGTCGCCCTCGAAGCCCTCGGCCACGTGGAAGACCCGCCTGAAGCCGGTCTCGAGCAGGGCGCGGCCCGCCTCCAGCGATCGCTTGCCGCTGCGGCAGATCAGTATCACGGGGGCGCACCCCTCTTCACCGTCGCACACGGCTCCGCCGAGCACCAGTTTGCGGATCTCGCGGGTGAAGTGGGGATTGACCGTCCAGTCGGGCTCGTCGATCCAGGCGACGTGCACGGCTCCGACGGGATGGCCGACGAACAGGTATTCCATGGTGGAGCGGATATCCACCAGCAGGGCCCGGGGGTCTTCCTGCACCATCGCCCAGGCCTGCTGAGGGCTGAGGGGGGCGGGGGCTTCGGGTGGCATGGGCTGAAGTCCTGGCTCGCGGGGACGCGACAAAGTATAGATTATCGCCCGACCGAGGGGCTTCTGAAAGACGATGCGTGATCGACTCAACGCCCTGTGGGTGCGGGCCATGGCCGCACTGCCACTGGGGGCGGTTCAGGCGCTGGGGGCCCTCGCCGGATGGATGGCGTTCGTCCTGCCCACGCGCGAGCGCGGCTACGCCTGGACCAACCTCACCCTCTGCTTCCGGGCCGTCGACGCGGCGCGTCGCAGGGCCCTGGTCCGGCGCAGCCTGATCGAGAGCGGGAAGACCCTGGCCGAGATGCCCGGTGTCTGGACGCGGCCGCCGGCGGACACCGTCGCCCTGATCCGGGAGGAGCGGGGCAGGGAGGCCCTGGACCGGGCGCTCGCCCTGGGCCGGGGCCTGATCGTGGCGGGTCCGCACCTCGGCAACTGGGAGATCGCGGGCCTGCGCGTACAGACCCTGGGGCCGACCACCATCCTGTATCGGCCACCCCGGCAGGCGGGCTTCGAAGGGCCCATGCGACGGGGGCGCAGCGCGGGGGGTGCCCAGGTTGTGCCCATAGACGCCACGGGGATCAGGGCGCTGTACCGCGCCCTCGGGCGAGGCGAGATCGTCGGAATCCTGCCTGATCAGCAGCCCCGGTCCGTCGCGGGCGGGGTGTTTGCGCCGTTCTTCGGCGTGCCCGCCTTCACCATGACCCTGCTCGGGCGCCTCGCCCGCAAGAGCGGCGCCCCCGTCGTGTATGCGTTCGCCGAGCGCCTCCCCCGGGCGGGGGGCTACCGGCTCCACTGGGTGTCCGCCCCGGAGGGCATTGACGACCCTGATCCCGTGGCCGCGGCCACCGCGCTCAATCGTGGAGTGGAGGCCTGCGTGCGCGCCTGCCCGGAGCAGTACCAATGGGGCTACCGGCGGTTCCGGCTGCGCCCCTATGGCGGCCCCAATCCCTACAACCGTCCGGCCCGCGCAAGGCGGTGGTGGATGCGGCGCTGAGCCGTCACCGGCGGAGCCGTTCGATCTCGAGGCGCCGAGGTGCCAAGGGGTCCATGGAAGGGCCTGGGTCGCCGCCTGGTCCGCTCAGGCTTGCGGTCAACCGTCGACCGTCACCGATTGGCCCGATGAAGCCCGACCGATAGCGCCCGTCAACGGCGCCCGGGTATGCGTGGACCCGTCGAACCGCCAAGGCGCAGAGGGCGAGATGAACAGAATAGGGGGTAAGTGCCGCG
>JASFUT010000028.1:0-18190 GCA_050050175.1 Chromatiales bacterium | reverse complement strand
ACCAGCAGCGCGATGGTGTTGATGTAGAGGGTGTCCAACGCCAGGATGCGGTCGGGCACGTCCGGACCGCGCGCGAGGCGCCAGAAGTTCAGCAGCATCGCAAGGCTCACCATGGCGAACGCGATGTAGATGGAGGTCTGCAGGATCATCCGAAGATCTCCTTGAGGGGCGCCTCGTAGCGGGCGCGGATGTGACGGCAAAGCGCCGCGGTGTCGGCAACGTCCAGGCTGTGGATCAGCAGCACACGCCGGTCCCGGGTGAGGTCGGCGGAGACCGTGCCGGGGGTCAGGGAGACGCTGCTCGCCAGCACGGTGATGGCCAGCTCGTCCTCGAGCTCCAGCTCGAGCTCGACGAAGGCCGGCCGCAGACGCCGGGTCGGCCCGAGCACCAGGCGGGCCACCTGGAGGTTGGCGACCAGGATATCCAGGGAGAGCACCGCCAGGTAGCGGGCGAGAAGAAGGGGCCGGCGCAGGTGGGGGCGCTCCGGCCAGAACGCGCTCGTGTAGAGCGGAATGAGCACGCCCAGCATCGCGCCGAACAGCACCTGCGCCAGGCTGAGCTCGTTGACCAGCAGGAGCCAGACCAGCAGCAGTGCCAGGCTCATCAGCGGGTGCGGCAGCCAGCGCATCACGGTACCCCCACGGGCACGGCGTCGGAGACCGGCGCCAGATCGAGTACCGCCTGAACGTAGGCCCGGCCGTCGAGCACCTGCCAGGCCGCGGCCTCGGCAAAGCCCGAGAGCCCGCTCCCGAATGCCACCAGCAAGGGGCTGGTGCCGAGCAGCAGCACGGCCGGGGCCAGCCGCAACGCAGACGGCCGGGGCTCCGGTCCGGTCACGGGGCCGCGCCAGAACAGCAGCGATCCCGCCCGGGCCAGGGCCACGAGCACCAGGAGGCTGGAGACGAGCACCAGCGACCAGATCCAGACGACCCAGGGCGAGGGCAGCGCCGCGTTGAGGATCAGCAGCTTGCCGATCAGGCCGCTCAGCGGAGGCATGCCGACGACGGCGACGGCGCCGATCAGAAAGAGGACACCGAGCACGGCCACACCCGGGCCGCGCTCGTCCTCGACGAGGAGCCCGCCCCGCCTGCGCCCGCTCGCGACGAGATCCGCCAGTAGAAACAGCCCGCCGGTCACGAGCGTGGTATGGACCAGGTAATACAGCGCGCCCGCCAGGCCTTCCACGGTCCCAAGCCCGACCCCGATCAGCAGGATACCTATGGAGACGATCACCAGGTAGCCGATCATGGCCTTCAGCTCCGAGCTCGCCATGGCCCCCAGCGTCCCGAGAGCGAGCGTCACCAGGCCTCCCGCAAGTAGCCAGGGGCCGCCGAGCTCCGCGAGCTCGCCTCCCGGATGCCCGTACACCAGACCGAGCACGCGGACCATGGCGTAGACGCCCACCTTGGTCATCACGGCGAACAGGGCGGCCACGGGCGCGCTGGCGTTGGCATAGGCCGCCGGCAGCCAGAAGTGCAGCGGCAGCACCGCTGCCTTCAAGCCGAACACCGCGAGCAGGAGCAGGCCTCCGGCGGCCGCCAGGGGCCGGTCCGCGGGTGCGAGCTCGCCCAGGCGCTGCGCCAGGTCCGCCATGTTGAGGGTACCGGTGACGCCGTAGATCAGGCCGACCGCGATCAGGAATACGGAGGAGCCCGCCAGATTCAGCACGACGTAGTGCAGGCCGGCCCGCGTGCGCGCGGCTCCGCCGCCGTGCAGCAGCAGTCCGTAGGAGGCGATGAGAAGGATCTCGAAGAAGACAAACAGGTTGAACAGGTCGCCCGTGAGAAAGGCCCCGTTGAGGCCGAGCAGCTGGAACATGAACAGCGCGTGAAACCCGGACGCCGCCCGGTCCTGCCCCAGCATGGCGTAGCCCAGCGCCCCCGCCGCGAGCACCGAGGTCAGGAGCAGCATCAGGGCGGCCAGACGGTCCAGCACCAGCACGATGCCGAAGGGCGCCGGCCAGTCGCCCACCAGGTAGGCCTCGACCCTTCCCTCTCCGGCGTGCACGAACAGGGCCACGGCGACGGCCAGCAGCACGGCCGTCGCGGCGGCACTCAGGGCGCGCTGCCAGCGCAGGTCGCCGCGTATCCCCGCCAGCAGCAGCGCGCCGGCCACCAGCGGCACGATGATCGGCAGGATCAGCAGCCCGCTCACTGCTCCTCCTCCTGGCGCGGTCCGTCCACCCGGTCGGTGCCCAGCTCACCGCGGGCGCGCAGGGCCAGCACCACGACGAAGGCGGTCATGGCGAAGCCGATCACGATGGCGGTGAGCACCAGGGCCTGGGGCAGCGGATCCGTATAGGGCGCGCCCAGGCCGATCAGGGGCGGACGGTCCGTGGTCAGCCGGCCGGTGGCGAACAGGAAGAGATTGGTGGCATAGGAGATGAGCACCAGGCCGAGGACGACGGCGAAGCTGCGGGCGCGCAGCAGGAGGTAGACGCCGCAGCCCACCAGCAGGCCGATGACGGACGCCAGCAGGGCCTCCATCAGCGCCGCCCCCCCACGGGAGTGGAGAGCTGGGCGCCGCCGAGCCGCCCCAGGTTCTCCAGTATCAGCATCACGGTGCCGACCACCGCAAGAAACACGCCCAGATCAAAGGCCATGGCACTGGCGAGCTCGAGCTCGCCGATCAGCGGCAGCTCCAGGTGCACGACGGCGGAGGTCAGAAAGGGCCGACCGAAGGCCAGAGCGGCCACGCCGGTGGCCGCCGCGACCAGAACGCCGCCGCCGATCAGCAGAAAGTACTCCCGCCTCAGCCGCTGCTGGGTCCAGCTCAGGCCGCTGGCCAGATGCTGGAGGATCAGGGCCGTTCCCGCGAGCAGGCCGGCGATGAAACCGCCGCCCGGGGCGTTGTGTCCGCGCAGCAGCACGAACACCGCCACCAGCAGCGCCAGCGGCAGCAGGGGACGGGAAATCACCGCGAAGACCGTGGGGTGCACGTCGGCCGCCCAGCGGCGCCCGGCGGGATCGCCCTCGGGCAGGGGCAGACGCAGGCCGCGAAGGAGCGCATAGATGCCGCCGGCCGCGATGGCCAGCACGGTGATCTCCCCCAGGGTGTCGAAGCCCCGGAAGTCCACCAGGATCACGTTGACCACGTTGGCGCCGCCGCCGACGGGCTTGGCGTACGCCAGGAAGTAGTCGGAAATGGGGGCATGGGGCCGGGTCATGACGGCGAACGCCAGGGCCGCGGCGCCCAGGCCCGCCGCGCCGGAGAGCATCAGGTCGCGTATGCGGCGCGCCGCGGAGATCTCGAGCCGGTCGCCGCCGGGAAGGAAGTAGAGCACCAGCAGAAGCAGGATGGTGGTGATGACCTCCACCGACAGCTGGGTCAGGGCCAGGTCGGGGGCGGAGAAATGGACGAAGGTGAGGGCGACGATGAGTCCGACCACGCTGGTCATGATCAGGGCGATCACCCGCTGACGCCGCACGACGACCGTGCCCGCCGCCGCGGCCGCGAGCATGAGGGCAGCCGCCAGGCTGACCCCGTCCAGAGGGCTCATCGGCCGGCCGCCGTACAGGGCGACCCCGTCCAGCAGGGGCGCGGCCCCGAGGACCACCGCGCTCGCCACGAGCCAGCCCGCATAACGCTGCAGGGAGCCGTTGTCGACTCGATAGAGCAGGCGGCGCGAGGCGATATGCACGGCCATGGAGATCCGCCGGAACGCCCCCTGCCCGCTGGTGCGGGGAAACAGGCGGTCATGGGCGGCGAACAGGCGCTCGCGCAGGGCGTAGACCAAAGTCCCCCCGGCGAGCGCGACCAGACTCATCGCCAGGGGCAGCGAGAAGCCATGCCAGATCGCCAGACTGTAGGACGGCACCGCGCCGAGCAGGCTTCCGGCAGCCGTATCGAGCAGGCCGCGGACGGTCATGCCGGGCAGCACCCCCACCAGGAGGCAGAGCGCGACGAGCACCTCCATGGGAATCTTCATCCAGCGCGGGGGCTCGTGCGGGGTGCGCGGCAGGTCGACCGGCTCGCCGTTGAAGAAGACGTCGTGAATAAAGCGGACGGAGTAGGCGACCGAGAAGACGCCGGCCAGGGTGGCGGCGGCCGGCAGCAGCCAGTCCAGCGGCCCCAGCCACTGGTGGTGGACGGTCTCGGCGAAGAACATCTCCTTGCTCAGAAAACCGTTGAGCAGCGGCACGCCCGCCATGGCGGCGGCGGCGACCATGGCGAGCGCGGCGGTGTGGGGGAGGTAGCGCCACATCCCGTTTATGCGCCGCATGTCACGGGTTCCGGTCTCGTGGTCGATGATGCCGGCGGCCATGAAAAGCGACGCCTTGAAGATGGCGTGGTTCACTACGTGGAACAGCCCCGCCACGGCGCCCAGGGGCGTACCCAGTCCGAAGAGCAGGGTGATCAGACCCAGGTGGCTGATGGTCGAATAGGCCAGCAGGCCCTTGAGGTCGTGCTGGAACAGCGCCGTGTAGGCCCCGAAGAGCAACGTGGTGAGCCCGATCCCGCCGACCAGATAGAACCAGGTCTCGGTCTCGGCGAAGACCGGGAACAGCCGCGCCAGGAGGAAGACCCCCGCCTTCACCATGGTCGCCGAGTGCAGGTACGCCGACACCGGCGTGGGCGCGGCCATCGCGTGGGGCAGCCAGAAATGGAACGGGAACTGGGCGGACTTGGTGAACGCCCCGACCAGGATGAGCAGGAGGGTCGGAAGGTACAGGCCGTGCGCCCGGACCCGGTCGCCGGACTCCAGGACCTCCGAGAGCTGGAAGCTGCCCGCGATGTGCCCGAGCAGCAGCAGGCCGGCCATGAGCGCGAGCCCCCCGCCGGCCGTCACGACCAGCGCCATGCGTGCGCCCTGTCGCGCCTCCGGCCTGCTCGGATCGTAGGCCACGAGCAGAAAGGAGGTCAGGCTGGTCAGCTCCCAGAACACAAAGAGCAGCAGCAGGTTGTCCGCCAGGACTATCCCCAGCATGGAGCCCTGGAACAGCAGCAGCAGGGCGAAGAAGCGACCCAGCGGGTCGGACCGGGGCATGTAGTACGCGGCGTAGAGGATGACCAGCAGGCCTATGCCCTGTACGAGCAGCACGAACAGCAGGGCGAGGCCGTCGAGGCGCAGCGCGAGGTCGAGGCCCAGCAGGGGCAGCCATTCGACCGCGGCGTGGATCTCGCGCCCGGCGAACACCGGCGGCGCCGACGCCAGCGCCAGCGCCAGCGCCACCGCCGTGATGCCGCCCGCCGTCCAGGCGGCGGCGCCGCGACCCAGCCGCGCGGCCAGCGCGGGCAGCAGCGCCCCCAGCAAGGGCAACAGAACGATGGATGCGAGCGACATGGGCGGCGAGGTCTCTCCGGGATCGTCATGCCGCGCGTATGCGGCCGGCTGCCGGACCGGGCCCATTGTAAGCGCGGAGTTTCCTGCACCGCCATCTATCGGGCCCCGGGGCCCGGGTGCGTGCCGGGTGAGCGGAGGTAGGGGTGGAAGCGCAGCGGTGCCCGCGGTCAGCCGCAGGCCGCTCCCGCCACCCGAATGCGCTCGGACGGGGACTGCTGCCGGGGGGCCGACACGGGTCGGTCGAACCGCCGCTCGTCAGGATAGGGGAAGACGTCCTCAAGCACACCTTCACGGACCCGGGCCTGCGTGCGCTGCCAGTATCCGGCGTCCAGCAGCTCCGTGTTCAGGTCCATGAAGGCGCGGCGCACCCGCGGATCCGTGAGCAGGAAGGTGGCGAACTCCTCCGGGAAGACGTCGTGCGGACCCACGGAGTACCAGGGCTCGGCGGCCATCTCGTACTCGGGGTACGGCGGATCCGGCACCTCCCGGAAGCTGCAATCTCGCAGGTAGCAGATCTCGTCGTAGTCGTAGAAGACCACCCGGCCCTGGCGGGTCACCCCGAAGTTCTTCAGGAACATGTCGCCGGGGAAGATATCGGCGGTGGCCAGCTCGCGGATGGCCGCCCCGTAGTCGCCAACGATGCGCCGCAGCTGGATGTCGTCGGCGTCCTTCACGTACACGTTCAGCGGGGTCATGCGCCGCTCGATGTAGACGTGCCCGACGATGATCTGACCGTCTTCGATCTCGATTCCGGAGGCGGCCTCGGTGCGAAGCTCCTCGAGCAGATCGGGCGAGAAGCGCTCCAGGGGGAAGGCCGCCTCGGAGTACTCCCAGGAGTCGGCCATCCTTCCGACCCGGTCGTGCTGCTTCACCAGCTGGTACTTCCGCTTCACCTCCTCCTGCGTCATGTCCTTGGCCGGCGGGAAGCGGTCCTTGATGACCTTGAACACGTACGGATAGGACGGCAGCGTGAACACCGTCATCACCATGCCGCGGGTGCCGGGCGCCCGCACGAAGGCATCGCCGGAGTGGCGCAGGTGGTGGAGAAAGTCCCGGTAGAACTCGGTCTTGCCGTGCTTCTGCAGGCCGATGGAGGTGTAGAGGTCCGCCTTGGTCTTGCAGGGCAGCATGCGCAGCAGGAAGTCCACGACCGCGCAGGGCGTCGCGGTGTCCACCATGAAGTAGGCGCGCGCGAAGCTGAACAGGTTGGCCAGCTCCGACTCCCCGGCCAGCAGCGCGTCCACGTACAGCGCCCCGCGGCCGTTGTTGAGCAGGGGCACTGCGAACGGAATCTCGTCCGGGCCGTTGACCGCCTTGCCGATGATGTATGCGGCCTTGTTGCGGAAGAAGGGCTCGGTGAGGACGGCGAGCTGGAAGTTCTGCCGTCGCTCGGCGGCGTCGGGGAACCGGTCCCGGATCGCCCGCAGGAGGTTGCGCACGTCCCGGCGGCGGTCCTCGAACGGCACGCTGAAGCCGAAGCCCCCCAGCACCTCGCCGATCACCCGCGCGAAGCCGTCCCGGGCCGGATAGTAGCTGCGGTAGGCGGGCACGTCCGACTCGCGGTGCTCGGTGGCGATGGCCGGGCGCACGAAGATGTTGCGGTTGTTGTAGTAGCGACGGTGGAACAGACGGCAGAACACCGAGTTGTAGAAGGTCTCCGCCAGCTCCGGCTGTTCGTGCTGGTGCAGCCGCGCGACGTACTCGATCTTCACGTGCCGCCAGAGGCGCTCGTCCAGCGCGCCGACGTCGAAGACCTCGCGGAGCATGTCCACGGTCTCGCGCACCCGCTGGTCGTAGAAGTGGATGCGCTCGCGCGAGGCGTGCTGCACCGCCGCCCAGTCCGCCCGCTCGAAGCGGTCGCGCGCTCCGGCCGTGATCTCGTGGAACAGGCAGTAGTGGCGGTCGAAGCCCGCCAGGATGGCGCGGGCGATCTTTCTCTCCCGCAGGACGGCCATGGCGTCCGCTACTCCAGAGGCCGGGGCGATACCACGACCCCGTCCTGGTCGCAGTAGACGTGGTGGCCGGGCGCGAACCGCGCCCCGGCGAAGCTGAGCGGGATGCCGGCCTGACCCTCGCCACGCCGCACGCCCGCCCGCGGAACGGCCGCCAGGGCCTTGACCCCCAGGTCCATGGCGGCCAGGCGCGCGGTGTCGCGCACGCACCCGAAGACCAGGACGCCGGCCCAGCCGTTGGCGACGGCCGCGGCCCCCAGGCGATCGCCCAGCACGGCGCAGCGCATGGACCCGCCCGCGTCCACCACCAGGACACGCCCGTCACCCGACCCCCCGAGGGCCTCGCGGACCCGGGAGTTGTCCTCGAAGCACTTGACCGTCGCCAGCTCCCCGCCGAATGCCGCCCGGCCGCCGAAGTCCCGGAACAGGGGCTCGCACACCTCCACGGCCGGGTCTCCCCGGTCGCACAGATCCGCGGTGGCGATGCCCGTCATACCCGACTCCCGATCGGCGTCACCCGGCGCCCGCCTTGCGGAACTGGGCCTCCTCGGTGGAGCCGGTCATGGCCGTGACGGAGGAGGCGCCCGCCTGAATGACCCGGGTGACGTCGTCGAAGTAGCCGGCGCCCACCTCCTGCTGGTGCGCCACGAAGGTGTAGCCCCGCTGCGCGGCGGCGAACTCGGGCTCCTGCACCATCTGCACGTAGGCGCTCATGCCCTCCTCGGCGTAGCGCTCGGCCAGATCGAACATGTTGAACCACATGCTGTGGATGCCCGCCAGCGTGATGAACTGGTACGTGTAGCCCATGGCGCCGAGCTCGCGCTGGAACCGCGCGATGGTGGCGTCGTCCAGGTTCTTCCGCCAGTTGAACGAGGGGCTGCAATTGTAGGCCAGGGCCTGCTCCGGATACTCCCGCTTCACCGCCTCGGCGAAGCTGCGCGCGAACGCCAGGTCCGGCGTGCCCGTCTCACACCACACGAGGTCCGCGTAGGGCGCGTAGGCCAGGCCCCGGGCGACGGCCTGGTCCAGGCCGTTTCGGGTGCGGAAGAAGCCCTCGGCCGTGCGCTCGCCCGTGAGGAACGGCCAGTCGCGCTCGTCCGCGTCGGAGGTGAGCAGGCTCGCCGCCTCCGCATCGGTGCGCGCCAGCACCACGGTGGGCACATCCAGCACGTCCGCCGCCAGGCGCGCGGCGGCGAGCTTCTGCACCGCCTCCTGGGTGGGGACCAGCACCTTGCCGCCCATGTGGCCGCACTTCTTCACGGCGGCGAGCTGATCCTCGTAGTGCACCCCGGCCGCACCGGCCGCGATCATGTTCTTCATGAGCTCGAAGGCATTGAGCACGCCGCCGAAGCCCGCCTCGGCGTCGGCGACGATGGGGAGAAAGTAGTCCACGTACCCCTCGTCCCCCGGGTCCGTGTCGCGGGACCACTGGATCTCGTCGGCACGCTTGAATGCGTTGTTGATGCGGCGCACCAGGGCCGGCACCGAGTCGTAGGGGTAGAGCGACTGGTCCGGATACATGCTCTCGCCGGTGTTCGCGTCCGCGGCCACCTGCCAGCCGGAGACGTAGATCGCCTCGACGCCGGCCTTGGCCTGCTGCACCGCCTGCCCGCCGGTCAACGCCCCCAGACAGTTGGCGTAGCCCTTTCGCGCACCGCCGTTGACCAGGTCCCAGAGGCGCTCGGCCCCGCGCCTGGCCAGGGTGTGCTCGGGCTGCACCGACCCCCGCAGCCGGACCACGTCGGCGGCCTCGTACTCGCGCCGCACGTTGCGCCAGCGGGGATTTCCGGCCCAATCCCGCTCCAGGGCTTCGATCTGCTCTTGTCTCGTCATCTGGCTGTCTCCCTGGGGCACCTGCCTGCCCTCATTGTGTGCATGAACCGCCTCAGGAGAGGATCCGCGGGCGGGCGGGGACGGGCAGGCGGCGATCCGGTGGCCGCGGCCGACGCGCTCTCTCGGACCCGCCGTTCAGTGGCCCGGCGGCGAGGAAGGTACGTTCGCGGGCGCAGGCGCCCGGCACCCTTACTCGCACCTGGACCGCGGACTGCCGGAAGCGCGGTGTCCGCCCGGCATCCGGACCGACCAGATGGCTCTCAGTTATCCTTCGCGTTCTCCCCATGCGCTCCATCCTCCAGGTTTCGCCGCCCGGCGCAGGCGGTACATGGAGCAACACTAGAGAATGGCCGAGTATTGGACTAGGCTATTTAAACAATAATTATTATCGTTTTTCCTTATACTGAGATTGCCTCATGAAGCGCGACCCCACCAGGCCCTGCCCGCCCAATCGGCTGCGCCAGCTTCGGGCCTTCTGTCACGCGGCCCAGACGGGCAGCATCTCCAGGGCCGCCGAGCGGCTGTGCGTCAGCCAGCCTTCCGTTTCACAGCTCATCAAGGGCCTGGAGCAGGACCTGGGCGTGCCGCTGTTCGAGCGCCGGGGACCGCGGATCCAGATCACCGAGCCCGGGCAGGTCTTCCTGGAGACGGCCCTGCCGCTCATCGAGGCCATGGACAACCTTCCCGCCGTCTTCCAAGAGCGCATGGGCGAGCTCGGCGCGGGCTCCCTGGACATCGCCGCCGGCGAGTCCACCATCCTGTACCTGCTGCCCGAATACGTGAAACGCTTCACCGACCGCTACCCCCAGGTCGCGCTGCACCTGCACAACGTCACCGGGCGCGACGGCCTCGCCCTGCTCCGCTCCGGCGAGGTGGACTTCGCCGTGGGCTCCATGATCGACGTGCCGGACGACATCGCCTACCTCCCCATCTTCTCCTACGACCCGGTGCTGATCACCGCGCCCGACCATCCCCTGGCAGGCCGCTCGGACGTGAGCCTGGCCGAGATTGCCGAGTACGGCCTGGTGCTTCCGCCCAGGCACCTGTCCACCTGGCGCATGGTCGACCTGGTGTTCCGCAAGCACGGACTCGACTACCACGTGGTCCTGGAGGCCGGTGGCTGGGAGGTGATCAAGCGCTTCGTGGAGCTGGGACTGGGGGTGTCCATAGTGACCAGCATCTGCCTGACGGACCGCGACCGTGTCGCCCGCGTCCCCCTGGACGCCTACTTCCCGACCCGCACCTACGGCCTGGTCATCCGCCGCCGGAAGCACCTCTCGCCTCAGGCCCAGCACTTCCTCCACATGCTGGATCCGCAGCTCGAGCGCCGGCTGGACGATGCCGCGGCAAGTCCCCGTCTCCCGGGACGGCGCCGTTCCGCGGCGGACTCCACGGACCTCCTGGGGCACGACCGGTCGCTGCCCTGAGAGCGGAATGCGGCCCTCGGGCGTGGAACCCGACCCGCAGGGCAGGACACACCGGAGGCGATCTTCGAACGTTCGCCCGCCGCGCTCCGGATCAGGCCCGGCAGTGGCCCGTCCGCCGCCCGCCCGGCTCCCGGCCTGCCGTCTGCCGTGTACCGCTTCGGGTCCCCTACCGACCCCCGATGGGTGCCTCGAGGACCCTCAGGATCTCCTCCCTGTTCAGCGGGCGCGCGCCCTCGCGGGTCGCCTCCCCGCGCGTCTCAGCGCCGAGGCCGGTCCAGGCGTCGGCAGGCAGGCCGTCCGCGAGGACACGGGCATCCGGTGTAAGCACCCACTCCTCATCCGCCCGCGACAGCACACCGCCTCCCAGACCCAGGGCCTGAGGCGGCCCATGGCAGGATGCACAGGCCCGGGACCTCCCGGTGGTGTGGGGCGTGACGGGCGCGAACAGCCGTCGAAAGCGGGACACCGCCTCGTCCGGGTGGTCGATGCGCAGGATCATGCCGGGCACGAAGGGGGCGATGCGATCTCGTGAGTCGACGCCCAGGGCCGGCGGCGCCTGGCGGAAGTCCCACCGGGCCTCGGTCCAGCGTCCCGGCGTCATGCGGCGGGCACTGTGGTCCCACTGCTCGCCGTCGGGCTCGTAGCTGAGGTGGCAGCCGTTGCACTGCGGCGCCCAGCTGCTGTGACAGGCAGTGCAGGCCAGTCGGTCGTGTGCGCCGCCGGGATGGTGTCGGGGGTCCAAAGGGGGGATCGACAGCACGCCGGGGAGGATCTTCAGGTGCAGGAGATTGCCATCGGGCCGCACCTCCACGTGCCACAGAGGCGTGCCGTCGGCGGTCGCGAGAAAGGGCTGATCCGCGGGACCGGAAAAGGGGAGGACCGCGGGGCTGTCCTCCGGCGGCAGGTCCGCGCGGGACACGCGCGGATTGGCGTTTGCGTGACAGTCCGCGCAGGCGATGTCCACCGCCTGCTCCTGATGGTCCAGGCCTCGGGCGCTCGCCATCAGACCCCTGCCCGTATGGCAGTCGATGCACGCCATGCCCGCACGGTGGTGCACGTCCGCCGGCAGGCGTGCGAGCAGCCGCCCGTCGCCCAGCCGGGCGAGTCCGCCTCCCTGCTCGTAGGCCTGCTCTGGAAGGATCTCCGCCAGGCCCGCATAGCTCAGCGCGATCCTGGACGAGCGCGAGTGGCAGCCGAAGCAGCGCCCGTCCTCCACCCTGCGCGTCAGCGCCGGATGGGCGTCGCCGGGATAGGCGTTGACGTGGCAGGCGGCGCACCCGCCGCCCCGGTCGCTGACCACCTCGTGGGCGTGCGCCTTCTTGGGCTGGCCCAGGTGGCAGCTGGCGCAGAGCTTGCGCAGCAGGGAGTCGGCGGGGCCCCGCCCCAGGGTGCTCAGTGTGTCGTCGGTGCCCGACGGGCTGTCCTGCTCGCCGAAGGCGTAGCGGCTGACCGACACCATCCCCTTGCCGGTCGCCATGAAACCCGAGCTCACCGAGCGGACCTGCTCGGCGTGGCAGCCCCCGCAGCTCTGCCCGGCGCTGGCCAGATCGCCGGGAAATGCGATCAGGCCCCGATGGCCCTGCTCCGCCCCGGCAGCGGCAGGGTCGCCCCGATGGCAGGTCTCGCAGTGCTGCGACCCGAACGCGTGGCCTGGCGCAAACCCCTGGTCTTTCTGTGGATGGCAGCCCAGGCAGTCCGCCCGAACCGCGCCGTCGAGGAGGACGGTAACCAGCGGCAGGGCAAAGAGAAACCGGTTCCGCATTACCCTGCGGCCGAGGGTCGTGGCCCGATGTGCCGGGAAACGGCTTTCGGATAGGTCAGGCACCGAGCCCCCTGGGACAATCCCTTAGGCTGTTCTATCATCGGCGGAATTCTGCTCGTTCCGTCCGCCCTGGACAAGCAGCACCGGGACGCCGGCCGGCGCATCGAACACCCACCATCCCCCCGGGATTATAAGGAGGAATCATGTTCCAGAGAGTGGTAGCGGTTACCGCGCTCTCCCTGATGGTCGCGGCCGGCCAGGCAGCGGCGGATACGGCGAAGGGACGCATCGAGCACATCTCCGAGAAGGCCCAGACCATACAGATCGGTATCAAGGGCAAGGACCCCGTGGTGGTCCGGGTCGGACCCCGGACCGAATTCGTGAACGCAGGGGGTCTCACCGACCTCGGCCCGCCCGACCTGATCAAGGTGGACTTCGAGAAGGGTCAGCCCGCCGCCCGGATCGAGAAGATCGTATTCGGCCTGCCCGAGGGGGTGGAGATCGACATCACCGAGATGCTGGCGATCCTCCAGGGCAAGCGCGGCCCCTACTTCCTGGGTGACGCCCGGCCCGAGGCGCGCTACGAGGAGGGCCACATCCCCTCTGCGGTGTCGGCATTCCCCGAAGAGGAGGCCGCCTTCCTGGCCACCCTCCCCGAGCAGAAGGACAAGCTGGTGGTGTTCTACTGTGGCGGGCCCACCTGCCCATTCACCGGAGAGGCCGTGGAGCTGGCGACGAAGAACGGCTACACCAACCTCAAGGGCTTCCAGGCGGGGATTCCCGGCTGGAAGAAGGTCAAGCTGCCGGTCCACGCGAGTCCCGGGTGGCTCTCCAAGAACCTGGACGAGCACCACGTGGTGATCGACGCGCGCGCGACCGCGGAGGCGTCGCGCAGCCACATCAAGGGTGCCGTTTCCCTGCCCGCCGCCCAGCTCGCCCGGATGACCCAGCAGTTCATCGCCACCCAGAAGGAAGCCAAACTTCCGGGTCTCTCGGACAAGAGCGCGCCCATCGTGGTGTACGCGGACGAGCACACCAGCCGGGAGGCGCTGATCGGCTTCAAGCACATCCGCGACTGGGGCTACAAGAACGTCTCCGTGCTGCAGGACGGGCTCAGCAGCTGGGTCGAGAAGGGCTATCCCGTCGCGACCGGACAGATGGTCTCCACCATCGAGTACACCAAGAAGCTCGCCAAGGGCGCCATCCCGCCCGAGGAGTTCGCCGCCCTCGAGAGCTCGCGCAAAGACGTGGTCTTCCTGGACGTGCGGACCGACGCCGAGGTGGCGGAGAAGGGCAAGCTCAAGGGGGCGGTGCATATCCCGCTGGACGCCCTGGAGGACAAGCTCTCCGACCTGCCCAAGGGCAAGGAGATCGTCACCTACTGCGAGAACGGCATCCGCGCCCAGATGGCCTACGAGCTCCTGAAGGACCGCGGCTACGAGAGCCGGTTCCTGAACGAGACCATCGAGTTCGACGCCGAGGGCGATTACTCCCTCTGACGACCGGAGCCCCCGGCATGAACAGGCGTGATTTCATCAAGCTCTCCGGGCTGGCGGGCGGGGGCGCGCTCGCCCCCGGCCTGCTGACCGGCTGTGCGGAGCACAAGCTGCCCGGAGCGGGCAAGGTCACGAAGACGCCCACCGTCTGCAACATCTGCTTCTGGAGCTGCGCGGGCACCGTGTACCAGGAGGACGGGCGCCCCTGGAAGGTGGTCGGCCACCCGGACGACCTGCACAGCGGCGGGCGGCTGTGCACCCGCGGCACCGGCGGGCTGGGCGCCTACTCGGACCCGGACCGGCTGCGCACCCCACTGATCCGGGTGGGCGGGCCGGGCTCACAGCGCTTCGAGAAGGCCACCTGGGAGGAGGCCCTCGACCACATCGCGAAGAAGATGCGGGCGATCGAGGCGAAGCACGGCCCGGACCGCATCGCCCTGCTCTCCCACGGCTCCGGGGGCCACCACTTCCAGCGCCTGCTCCAGGCCTACGGCTCGCACATCTACGCCCACCCCTCCTTCGCCCAGTGCCGCGGGCCGCGGGAGGTGGCCTTTGCGCTGACCTTCGGCGAAGGGGTGGGATCGCCGGACCGCACGGACATGGAGCACTCCGGCTGCATCGTCCTGATCGGCTCGCACATCGGGGAGAACCTTCACAACGGCCAGGTCCAGACCCTGGCCCGGGCCATCGACCGGCGGGCGACCCTGATCACCGTGGACCCGCGTTTCTCGGTGCCCGCGGGCAAGTCCAGGCACTGGCTGCCCATCAAGCCCGGCACGGACATCGCCCTGCTGCTGGCCTGGATGAACGTCATCATCGGCGAAGGGCTGTACGACCGGGATTACGTCGAGCGCTACACCACGGGCTTCGACGCCCTGCGAGAGCACGTGCGGCCCTTCAACCCGGAGTGGGCCTACCTGGAGACGGGCATAGCGCCCGAGCGCATCCGCCAGACCGCCCGCGAGATGGCCCGCCACGCCCCCGCCACCCTGGTGCACCCCGGTCGGCACGTCACCTGGTACGGCGACGACACCCAGCGCGAGCGCGCCATCGCCATCCTCAACGCCCTGCTGGGGTCCTGGGGGCGCAAGGGCGGCTTCTACGCCCAGGAGAAGGTCGACCTGCCCGAGTTTCCGGCGGTGCAGCCGCCGAAGCCGAAGACCGACTGGAAGCAGCGGGTGCAGGCCCAGTTCCCCCTGGCACCCAGCGGCGTGAGCCAGGCCAT
The DNA here is from genome assembly GCA_050050175.1 of Chromatiales bacterium. GTDB lineage: Bacteria > Pseudomonadota > Gammaproteobacteria > Chromatiales > Chromatiaceae > CAVQCX01. The sequence goes on along the minus strand of JASFUT010000028.1, from coordinate 3,211 downwards.
CGTGGACGCCTCGGTGGGCGAGGACGCCTTCGTGAAGGGCTGGTTCGTGTACGCCACCAACCTGCCCATGACCATACCCGACATCCGCGCCCGGCTCGAGGAGGCGGCCAGGAGCCTCGACCTGCTGGTGGTGGTCGAGACCCAGCCGGCGGAGATCACGGGCTACGCCGACGTGGTGCTGCCCGAATGCAGCTATCTGGAGCGGTACGACCAGCTGCGCAACTCCCCCGAGCGGGAGCCATCTCTCGCCCTGCGTATGCCCGCCTTCGAGCCGCTGCACCAGAGCCGCCCCGCCTGGTGGATGGCCAAGCAGCTCGCCGAGCGCCTGAAGCTCGGCCACTACTTCCCCTGGAAGGACTACACGGAGGTGCTGGAGTGGCAGCTCCAGCAGGTCGGCAGCTCTCTCGCGGAGATGCAGCGCATCGGCGTCAAGCGCTTCCCGCGCAAGACGCCCATGTACATCGAGGAGGGGGCGGAGACGAGCTTCCGAACGCCCAGCGGCAAGATCGAGCTCTACTCCTCCACGCTCGCGGACTACGGCTATGACCCGCTGCCGGCGTACACGCGGCCGGAGGAGCCGCCCGAGGGCTTCCAGCGGCTGCTGTACGGGCGCGGTGCCGCCCACACCTTCGGCCGGACCATCAACAACCCGCAGCTCTACGCGCTGATGCCCGAGAACACCGTCTGGGTGAATCCCATCGCGGCCCGCGACCGCGGGGTCGCGAACGGCGATTACGTGCGCCTGCGCAACCCCGACGGCGTGGAGAGCAACCGCATACGCGTGCGGATCACCGAGCGCGTGCCTCCGCACTCGGTCTTCATGGTCCACGGATTCGGCCACACGTCCCGCAACCTGCGCCTCGCTCACGGCGTGGGCGCCGACGACTCCGCGCTCATGACCAACGTCAAGATCGACCCCATCATGGGCGGCACCGGAATGCGGGCCAACTTCGTCACCCTCGTTCGGGAGGCCGAGGCATGATCCATTACGCGATGGTGATCGACACCCTGACCTGCATCGGCTGCGGCGACTGCGTGGTGGCCTGCAAGAACGAGAACAAGGTCCCCCAAGGCCTGAACCGCGACTGGGTGGTGGAGGCGACACGGGGACGTTATCCCGACCTGCGCACCGAGTTCCGCTCCGAGCGCTGCAACCACTGCTCACACGCCACCTGCGTGTACACCTGCCCCACGGGCGCCAGCCACTACTGGAAGGACACCAACATCGTGCTGGTCGACCCGGGCAAGTGCACCGGCTGCAAGGCCTGCATGGCCGCCTGCCCCTACGACGCCCGGCTGGTGATGCATCCCGAGGGCTACATCGACAAGTGCACCTTCTGCCACCACCGCGTGGAGGAGGGGCTGGACCCGGCCTGCGTGTCGAGCTGCCCCACCCACTGCATGCACTTCGGCGTGCTGGACGACGCCGACAGCACGGTGAGCCGCCTGCTGCGGGAGCGCAACTACAAGAGCCTGATGCCGGAGACCGGCAACCGGCCCAACGTCTACTACCTGACCGCCTGAGGAAGGCCGCCGATGATGGAAGAGGTCCTGGTCACCGCCCGCAACAATCCGAGCGTGGACCCGTCGCTGGCGATCTGGAGCTGGGACGTGGCGGTCTACCTGTTTCTCGGGGGCGTGACCGCCGGGATCCTGTGCTTCGCGGGACTGATGATCCTGTTGAAGAAGGACGAGGAAACCCCCTTCGCGGTGAAGCGCCTGGTGCTCTGGGCGCCGATCCTCCTGTCGGTGGGCATGGGCGCCCTGTTCCTGGACCTGGAGCACAAGCTCTACGTGTTTCGTTTCTATACCAGCCTGCAGATCTCCTCGCCCATGTCCTGGGGCTCCTGGATCCTGGTGCTCGTCTATCCGGTGAGCATCCTGCTCATCCTCTGCCACGTCCGCGAGGGCTACCCCAGGCTGGCCGCGCTCATCGATCGCTACCCGGCCGGCCAGCGGCTCACCGGCCTCGCCTGTCGCTGGCGCATGCCCATCGCCGCGGCCTCCGTCATCGCCGGCGTCTTCCTCGGCTTCTACACGGGCATCCTGCTCAGCGCCTTCAGCGCCCGGCCCTTCTGGAACACAAGCCTGCTGGCGCCGCTGTTCCTGATCTCGGGCCTGTCGAGCGCCGCGGCCATCGTGGCCCTGGGCGCACGCAGCCACGGCGAGCGCGTGTTCTTCACCAAGATCGACGTGAGCCTGATCACCGCGGAGCTGGCCATCATCGCCCTGCTCCTCGTCGGCCTGTCCACGGGGGCCGGGGAGCAGCTCGAGGCACTGGCGCTGGTCATGGGCGGCCCCTACGCTTTGGAGTTCTGGGTATACTTCATCACCCTGGGTCTGCTGGTGCCGGTGGTTCTCAACTACCTGGAGGTGATCGGCGTGGGGGTGTGGCGGCTCGCGGCCCCGGTCCTGGTGCTCTACGGTGGGATCATGCTGCGTCTGGTCGTTCTGGAGCTCGGCCAGGAGTCCACCTGGGTCGAGTACGCGAATCAATACAGCCCCCATCTGCTGGACGTCTTGAGGTGATCGCATGAAAGGAACCCCCTTTCTGACCCTGATCGTTCTGGGCGCGCTGCTCGTCGCGGCCGCCGCCGCTTTCGTCGTGTACAACCGGCCCGGCGGCGCCCTGGAAGAGGGCAGCTTCAACCGCGTCGCGGCCGCCATCGTCCGGGGAGAGGATCATGTCCAGGTGACGGACCTGGCCGACTGGATCATCAAGGACCGCGGCGACTTCATGCTGGTGGATATCCGTCCGGCAGCGGAGTATGCGGAGCAACACATCGAGGGAGCCGAAAGCATTCCTCTGACGCAGCTCCTGACCGAGGAGCGGCTGGCCGACCTGCCGGACGACCGAGCGATCGTCCTCTACGGCAACGGCACCACCGCCGCCGGCCAGGGCGCCGCCCTTCTCCGACTGGTGGGACGGGACGCACAGTCGCTGCTCGGCGGCCTCAACGCATGGAACGAGCACATGGCAGCCCCCGGCTCGGTCGTCGACGCGGACGACGACGTGCTCAAGGTCGCCAAGCGGCGAGCAGTCTCCTGCTTCTTCGCCGGTGAGTACGACCCTGCCGCCGGGATCCCCGTCCGCCAGGCCGCGGCCGGCGGCTTCACCCCGCCCCTGGAGCCGGCCGAGCCGGAGGGGGCAGCCGCCGACGCCGACCCCCTCGGCCTGGGGCTGGGCCTGGGTCTGGGCGCGGGCGCGGGC
>JASFUT010000027.1:0-18599 GCA_050050175.1 Chromatiales bacterium | reverse complement strand
CGCCGAGCGGGAGGCGGAGGTGCTGATGCGCTCAGCCGCCAATCTGTTTGATCAGTACGTCAAGCTCAACAAGAAGGTGCCGCCCGAGGTGTTGACTTCGCTCTCGAGCATTGACGATCCGAGTCGCCTGGCCGACACCATGGCCGCGCACATGTCGCTCAAGCTGGAGGAGAAGCAGCGCGTGCTCGAGATGGGCGACGTGCGCGAGCGCCTCGAGCACCTGATGGCGATGATGGAGGCCGAGAACGACATTCTCCAGATGGAGAAGCGGATCCGCGGCCGCGTCAAGAGTCAGATGGAGAAGAACCAGCGCGAGTATTACCTTAACGAGCAGATGAAGGCGATCCAGAAGGAGCTGGGAGAGCTCGAGGATGCCCCGAACGAAATCGAAGAGCTGGCCCAGCGCATCGAGAAGGCGGGCATGCCCAAGGAGGCGAAGAACAAGGCCCTCGGGGAGCTGAACAAGCTCAAGCTGATGTCCCCCATGTCGGCCGAGGCGACGGTCGTGCGCAACTACATCGACACGCTCGCCAGCGTGCCCTGGAAGAAGCGCAGCCGCACGCGCAGCGACATTGCCGGGGCCGAGGAGGTGCTCGAAGCGGATCACTACGGGCTGGAGAAGGTCAAGGAGCGGATACTCGAGTACCTGGCCGTCCAGCAGCGGGTGCGCAAGCTCAAGGGTCCCATACTGTGCCTGGTGGGTCCGCCCGGAGTCGGGAAGACCTCCCTGGGGCAGTCGATCGCGCGGGCCACCAACCGCAAGTTCACCCGCATGTCGCTCGGCGGCGTGCGCGACGAGGCGGAGATTCGCGGACACCGGAGGACGTACATCGGCGCCCTTCCCGGGAAGATCATCCAGAATCTCATCAAGGCCGGAACGCGCAATGCGCTCTATTTGCTCGACGAGATCGACAAGATGGCCATGGACTTCCGCGGCGATCCCGCCTCCGCGCTGCTCGAGGTCCTGGACCCGGAGCAGAACAACACCTTCAACGACCACTATCTCGAGGTCGACTTCGACCTGTCCGAGGTGATGTTCGTCGCCACGGCCAATACGCTGAACATCCCCCCGGCCCTCCTGGACCGCGTGGAGGTGATCCGTCTTTCCGGCTACACGGAGGACGAGAAGGTGAACATCGCGATCCGCTATCTCGTGCCCAAGCAGATGAAGAACAACGGGCTGGGCGAGAAGGAACTGGCGATCAGCGAGAAGGCCATCCGCGACATCGTGCGCTACTACACCCGCGAGGCGGGGGTGAGGAACCTTGAGCGTGAGATAGCCAAGCTGTGCCGCAAGGTGGTGAAGGAGATCCTGCTCACCGACCGCAGGCAGAAGGTGTCCATCGCCCCCAAGAGCCTGGAGAAATACCTGGGCGTTCAGCGCTTCCGCTACGGCATGGCCGAAGAGCGCGACCAGGTCGGGCAGGTGAGCGGGCTGGCGTGGACGGAAGTGGGCGGCGAATTGCTGCGCATCGAGGGGGCGGTGGTGCCCGGCAAGGGTCGCCAGACGCTGACCGGGCAGCTCGGCGACGTGATGAAGGAGTCCATCCAGGCCGCGACCACGGTGGTCAGGAGCCGGGCCCACATGCTCGGCGTGGACCCGGATTTCTACCAGAACTTCGACATCCACATTCACGTGCCCGAGGGCGCAACGCCGAAGGACGGCCCGAGCGCGGGCGTGAGCATGTGCACCGCCCTGGTCTCGGCGCTCACCAAGATCCCCGTGCGTGCGGACGTGGCCATGACCGGGGAGATCACCCTGCGAGGCGAGGTGCTTCCGATCGGCGGCCTCAAGGAGAAGCTCCTGGCAGCGCATCGCGGCGGAATACACACGGTCATCATCCCCGAGGAGAACGAGCGGGACCTGATCGAGATTCCCAAGAACATCAAGCAGAATCTCGACATCCGGCCGGTTCGCTGGATCGACGAGGTCCTCGAGATCTCCCTTACGCGGATGCCCGAGCCGCACGACAAGGAGCAGGAGAGCGCCGAGGCGGAAGTGGAGACGCCCCCCAGCCAGGACAGCAAGAAGGGAAAGAAGCGTCGCACCAACGTCACCACGCACTGACGGCGCCGGGACCGGATCAGGGCCTGCCGGACGGCGGGCCCTTGGATTTTCTGCCCGGTCAGCGGATGGGTTCTTCAGGGTGGACTTGGAACCGTTCTCATTCCGGCCGGGCAGGATCGTACTTGCGGTCGGTCAGGTCGATGGAATGGGATCCATGCCACGCTTTTCGACGATGCGGCGGAAATTTAACTGCTATATAATTTATTGATAATATTTAATTTTCATGCAGGCCGTGACGAAGATGTCGCGCCAGGCCAAGCTTCTGTGGCCTGAATAATACGTGTTGACAGTATATTTTTGTGCTTGCTATAAAGGGTGCCCGTTGCCGCACCGCACGGGCACTGATTGCAGACCGGCTCTCCGATCGTCAGGGGGAGAGCACCAAGGGGGGAACTCAATGAATAAGGCGGAACTGATTGAATCGATGGCGGACGCTGCGGACATCTCCAAGGCAGCCGCAGGCAGGGCATTCGAGGGCATGGTGGCGGCATTGACCGAAGCCATGAAGAAGGGCGACCAGATATCGCTCGTCGGCTTCGGTACCTTCTCTGTCAAAGAGCGCGGCGCGCGCACCGGCCGTAACCCGCAGACCGGTGAAACCATCCACATCAAGGCGTCCAGGACGCCCTCTTTCAAGGCTGGCAAAGCCCTCAAGGATGCCGTAAACTAGCGCGTCTTCCTTGAGGGTGCTTAGCTCAGCTGGGAGAGCATCGCCCTTACAAGGCGAGGGTCGCAGGTTCGATCCCTGCAGCACCCACCAGAAGTCCGGAGCGGTAGTTCAGTTGGTTAGAATACCGGCCTGTCACGCCGGGGGTCGCGGGTTCGAGTCCCGTCCGCTCCGCCAGTACCGCTAGAGGCGCCGGGGTATCGTCCGATACCCCGTTTGTCTTTTCGAGGCGTTCTTTCCGGTTGGTAAGGCACCATGCTGACAGCCATTCGTGAGCGGGCCCAGGGCTGGATCGCCTGGGCGATCGTGATCCTGATCAGTATTCCCTTTGCCCTCTGGGGCGTTCAGGAGTACCTCGGCATCGGTGCCGAGCCCGTGGTCGCGAAGATCGGGAGCCGCGAGATCACCCAGCGTGAGCTGGACACGAATTTCCAGAGCTTCCGGATCAACCTTCGCGAGCGTCTGGGGGCCGCCTACGACCCCGCACTCATCGACGACGAGGAGCTGCGCAAGCAGGTCCTGGAGTCCATGATCCGCAGGGACGTTGTACTCCAGGCGGCCGTGGACATGGGGATGCGGGCGAGCGACGACCTGGTGCGCAGCACCATCGCGGGCATCCCGAGCTTTCGGTCGAACGGTGGCTTCGACCGCGCCGCCTACGAGCGCAATCTGCGCTATCAGGGGCTCTCCCCAACCATGTTCGAGCAGCGCATCCGCGCGTCGATCATCAGCACCCAGCTGGAGTCGGGCATCCGCGACTCGGCGTTCGTGACACCGAGTGAGGCGCGGGAGATCCTGCGCCTGCGCCAGCAGCGTCGCGGGCTCGCCTACCTGGTGCTTCCGGCCGAGCGCTATCGCCCTGACGAGCCGCCTTCCGACGAGGCGATCGCCGCCTACTACAGTGAGCACCCGAAGCAGTTCGTCGCGCCTGAACGGGTCAGGCTGTCCTATATCGAGCTGAACGCCGCCAGCCTCGCCCAGGCGCTGAGCCCGGACGAGGCCGATCTGCGAGAGTACTTCGAGCTCAATCGGGCGGAGTTCGTCGCGCCCGAGCAACGCCGGGCGCGCCACATCCTGATCGCTGTCGACGAATCGGCCGATCCCGAGGCCGTGTCGCAGGCCCGGGCCCGCGCGCAGGCGATCATGCAGCGCCTGTCCGCCGGCGAGTCCTTCGACGTGCTCGCCGCCGAGGTGTCCGACGATCCGGGCTCCGCCGCCGAGGGCGGGGACCTGGGCTGGTTTCAGCGTGGCGTGATGGACCCGGCGTTCGAGGAGGCGGTCTTCGCCATGGACGAGGGCGAAGTCAAGGGGCCCGTGCGCTCTGCGTTCGGCTTCCACATCATCGAGCTCACGGGCGTGCGCGAGCCGAAAGCGGACTTCGCGGCCATGAAGGACCAGGTGCGCGCGGCATACGCGAAACGCGAGAGCGAGCGCCTGTACTACGAATATGCCGAGCGCCTGGGCAACCTGACCTACGAGAACCCCGACAGTCTGGAGCCGGCGGCCGAGGCGCTGGGCCTCGAGGTCCGGGACAGCGACTGGATCACCCGGGGGGGAGGCAGCGGACCGCTGAGCTCGCCCAAGGTCACCAGCGCTGCGTTCAGCGACGACGTGCTGGCACAGCGTTTCAACAGCGAGCCCATCGAGCTGGAGCCGGAGCACGTGGTGGTGCTCAGGGTCGCCGAGCACGAGGCGGAGCGCCAGAAGACGCTCGACGAGGTGCGTGACCAGATCGCCGAACAGCTTCAGGAGCAGCGCGCCGCGGAGCGGGCACGCCGGGCGGGCGAGGAGATGCTGGGCCGCCTGCGTGCGGGCCAGGGACTGGAGGCGGCCGCCGCCGAGCTCGACGCCGGCTGGCAGACCCCCGGGCTGATCGGGCGCGACGCGTCGGGAATTCCGCCGGGGGTGCTGAACAGCGCCTTCCGGCTGCCCAAGCCCGCCGAGGGCGAGAAGACCTTCGGGAGCGCGGAGCTGCCGGGCGGCGACTTCGCCGTGATCGCGGTCGACGAGGTGCGCGAGGGCGGCGGCGAAGCGGCGGACGCCCCCCGGCAGAACGCGCTCGTCGCCGGGGTGGCCCGGGCGCGGGGCGACCGCCGGTACGAAGAGTACGTCGACTACCTGCGCGGCCGGACCGACATCACGATCAACACGCCCTGAGCCCGGGGCCATGCGCCTGAAGCTGCACTGGCAGATCCTGATCGCGCTGGTGCTGGCGGCGGTCGCGGGTGTCCTTACCGGTGCGGCCTCCGCCGGTTACCGCGAAGCCATCATCCCCGTCTTCGCGTTTCTGGGCACGCTCTTTCTCAACGCTCTCAAGATGCTGATCGTTCCCCTCGTGGTCTCCTCGATCATCACGGGGATCGCCGGAGTCAGCAAGGGCGGCGCCCTCGGGCGGCTGGGCGGGAAGACCCTCCTGTACTACCTGAGCACCAGCCTGATCGCCATCCTGATTGCCCTTGCGGCGGTCAATCTGATCGAGCCCGGCCTGGACTCGGCGGGTCAGCCGGTCAAGCCGCCCATGGATCGGGCCGCCGTGGACGAGAAGCTCGCTCAGGTCGGCACTCAGGGGATGGAGGTGGTGCCCCAGCTCCTCCTGCGGATGGTGCCCACCAACGTGGTCGCCGCCGCGGCGGAAGGGCAGATGCTCGGGCTGATCTTCTTCAGCCTGCTGTTCGGCTACTTCATGACCCGGGTGCAGGACCGCTACACCGAGGTCATGCAGGCCTTCTGGCAGGGCGTGTTCGAAGTCATGATGCGGATCACCGACCTGGTGATGCGCTTCGCCCCCGTCGGCGTCTTCGGTCTGGTGGCCGAGGTGGTGGCGACCACCGGGTTCGGCGAGTTCGTCTCCGTGGGGTGGTTCTTCGTCGCGGTGGTCCTGGCCCTGGCGCTGCACGCCTTCGTCGCCTTGCCGCTGATCCTGCGCTTTGCCGGGCGCGTCAGGCCCGCAAGGCATTTCCGGGCGATGGCCCCCGCGCTGCTCACCGCCTTCTCCACCGCCTCCTCTTCCGCGACCCTGCCCCTGACCATGGACTGCGTCGAGAACCGCGCGGGGGTGTCGAACAGGACTACCAGCTTCGTGCTGCCGCTCGGGGCCACCGTGAACATGGACGGCACCGCGCTCTACGAGTGCGCGGCCGCCATGTTCATCGCCCAGGCCTACGGCCTGGAGCTCAGCTTCGGGGTGCAGTTCACCGTTGTGTTCACGGCGCTCCTGACCTCCATCGGGGTGGCCGCCGTGCCGGCCGCCAGCCTGGTGGCGATCACCATCATCCTGGGCGCCATCGGTCTGCCCCTGGAGGCCATCGGACTGCTGCTGGTGGTGGACCGCGTCCTGGACATGTGCCGCACCTCGGTGAACGTGTTCAGCGACTCCTGCGGTGCGGTGGTCGTGGGGCGCCTGGAGGGTGAGACCGGAATCCTCGAGGAGGGGCACGCCCCCGCCGGGCAGCGCCGGGTGTGAGCCCCCCGGGTCCAGTGTGCAGGACCCGGCATGAGCGCTCGCGGTTGACAGCCGAGTCGCTCCCGCAGCGGGCTCCGCCACCCGGAGGTGCGCTCGTAGCGCGCCGACATCTCGTGCCCGGGGCGTGGCGCGACGGCCCGGGGCGGGGTCCGGACCTCCCCCCGGGCGCCCGTGGGCTGCCAGGCGCCACCTTCCCGGGCGGGTCGGCGCCGCTCAGGCCATCCCAAGGATGTGGTAGCCCGCGTCCACGTAGAGCACGTCGCCGGTTATTCCCGAGGCCAGGTCGGAGCAGAGGAACGCCGCCGTGTTGCCCACCTCGTCGATCGTGACGTTGCGCCGCAGGGGGTTCTTCTTCTCCGCTTCTGACAGCATGCCCTTGAAGCCGCTTATCCCCGAGGCGGCCAGCGTGCGGATGGGCCCCGCGGAGACGGCGTTCACCCGGGTCCCCTCGGGGCCCAGGGAGTCCGCCAGGTAGCGCATGCCGGCCTCGAGACTGGCCTTGGCCACGCCCATCACGTTGTAGTTGGGCACCGTACGTACGGCGCCCAGATAGGTCATGGTCACAAGGGCGCCGTTGCGCCCCTTCATGAGCGGGCGTGCCGCCTTGGCCAGGGCCGCGAAGCTGTAGGCGCTGATATCGTGGGCCATGGCGAAGCCCTCGCGGGTGACCGCGTCCGCATAGCTGCCCTCGAGCTGATCCCGGGGGGCGAAGGCCACCGAATGGACGACCGCGTCGAGGCCGTCCCAGCGCTGGCCGAGCGTGTCGAACGCGGCGGCGATCTGCTCGTCGCTCGACACGTCCAGCGGCAGCACCAGGTCCGAGCCGCACTCGGCGGCGAGGTCCGTCACCCGCTGCTGGAGCTTGTCGTTCTGGTAGGTGAAGGCGAGCTCGGCGCCCTCGCGATGCATGGCCCGGGCGCAGCCCCAGGCGATGGAGCGATTGCCGGCCACGCCCACGATGAGCACGCGCTTTCCGCTGAGAAATCCCATTATCGGCTCCGTCAAGAGTGATTCGGATGCACCGGGCACCGCGCTGCCGGGACGTCCTTCCGGACCCGGGCCCGGGGGCCCCGCGGCCGGTAACCTTAACGGATTTCCCGTATCGCGCAAAGCCGCAGGGGATGAAACGGGGGCGGATTACCTCTATAGTGCGGGCTCAGCCCGAGCCGACCTCAGGTCCCGCCATCGCGCCAATGGAACGCCGGTTCACCGTCAAGGACTTCTTCCTCTTTCTCGGCATGGCCGCGATCCTGGGGACCGTCCTCCTGGCCATGTACATGATCGACCGCCAGTGGCTCAAGCTGGCCGACATGGAGGTGCGTCTGCGCGAGCAGGCGGAGGACATGCGGGGAATCCGGGAGGATCTCCAGGGCATCGACCGGCGCCTGGACCAGGGCGTCAGCCTGGCCGGCGACGGCGGGCGATCGGCGCCGGGCCCGCAGATCCCTCCGGCGTTCGAGCGTGCCCACCGGGCGACCCTGCAGCCGGACTTCGGCCGCGGGGACTGGCTCGTGCAGGCCTTCGGGACGGGCCTCAAGACCATCACGCCCCTGGTCTCCACCGACGCCTACGCCTCCCAGGTCCAGTCCTATGTGCTGGAGTCCCTGCTGACCCGCAATCCCGAGACCCTGGAGTGGGAGGGGCTCCTGGCGCGGGACTGGGAGGTCAGCGAGGACGGTCTGACGTTCCGCTTCCGCCTGCGCCCCGGCCTTGCCTTCTCCGACGGCGAGCCGCTGACTGCGGAGGACGTCGCCTTCACCTTCCGCTTCATCATGGACGAGCGCATCGCCGCGCCCCGCGAGCGTGCCTACTACGAGAAGCTGGAGTCCGTGGAGGCCCTGGGGCTGCAGGAGGTGGAGTTCCGCTTCAAGGAGCCTTACTTCAACAGTCTCTCCCTCGCCGGGGGCATGGCCGTGCTTCCGGAGCACTTCTACGGTCGATACCTGGACGATCCGGAGACGTTCAACCAGTCCAAGGGGCTGCTGCTAGGCTCGGGCCCCTACCGGCTGAAGGACCCGGTGGCCTGGACGCCGGACCAGGGTCTGGTCGAGCTGGAGCGCAATCCGCGGTACTGGGGTCCGGTGCAGCCGCCCTTCGACCGGGTGCTCTGGAAGGTGATCGTCAACGACACCGCCCGGCTCACGACCTTCCGCAACGGAGACATCGACGTCTACGGCGCGCGACCCATCGAGTACCGCGATCTGCTCGAGGACAAGGCGCTCGTGGGTCGCACCCGGCATTTCGAGTACATGAGCCCCACGGCAGGGTACTCCTACATCGGCTGGAATCAGGAGCGCAACGGCGAGCCGACGCGCTTCGCCGACCCGCGGGTACGCCGGGCCATGACCTATCTGACCGACCGCGGACGCATTGTCGAGGAGATCATGCTGGGCTACGCGGAGGTGGCGGTCAGCCCCTTCAGTCCCCGCAGCCCCCAGCACGATCCCTCCATCGATCCCAGGCCCTACGATCCGGAAAAGGCCCGGGCGCTGCTGGCGGAGGCGGGCTACGCGGACCGCGACGGGGACGGGGTCCTGGAAGGGCCCGACGGCGAGCCGTTCCGCTTCGACCTGGTCTATTTCCAGGACAACGACGACACCCGGCGCATGGTGCTGTTCCTCAAGGACCTGTATGCCGGGGCGGGCATTCTGCTCGAGCCCAAGCCCACCGAGTGGTCGGTCATGCTGGACCTGATAGACCGCAAGGATTTCGACGCCATCACCCTGGGCTGGACCAGCGGGGTCGAGATCGACATCTACCAGATGTTTCACAGCAGCCAGACCATCGGCGGCGGTGACAACTTCGTCAACTATCGCAATCCGGATCTCGACCGCCTGATCGACGAGGCCCGCTCCACCGTGGAGGAGGAGGCGCGCATGCCGCTGTGGCGAGCCGCCGAGGGCGTCCTGTACGAGGACCAGCCTTACACCTTTCTCATGCGCCGCCAGTCCCTGGTATTCATCGACGAGCGGGTGCGCAACCTCGAGATCACCAACCTGGGCTTGAACCTGGGCTCGGTGCCTGTCGAGATCTACGTGCCGCCCCCGCTGCAGAAGTACGACCGCTGAGGTAGCGCGTCCGGGGTCATGCACACCTACATCATCCGCCGCCTGCTGCTGATGATCCCCACCCTGCTCGGGATCACCCTGGTGGTCTTCACCGTGATGGCCCTCTCCCCCGGCGGCATCAGCGCGCAGAGCCTGGTGGAGGGGCTCAACCTAGAGCCCCAGGCGAAGAAGGCCCTGGAGGACTACTACAACCGGCTCTACGGGCTCGACCAGCCGCCCCCGGTGCAGTATCTGCGCTGGCTGAACAACGCCTCACCCGTGGGCTTCGTCTTCGACGGCCAGGGGGCGGTCGAGGGCTTTTCGCTCACCAAGGGCTCAGACCTGGGGCGCAGCTTCCGCTACGGGCGCCCGGTCATCGATCTGGTGGGCGAGCGGGTGCCGATCACCCTGCTGCTGAACCTGCTCTCCGTTCCCATCATCTACGTGGTGGCCATCGCCGTCGGGGTGCGCGCCGCCGTCGAGCGGGGACGCCCGTTCGACCTGGGATCCACCGCGGTCATGCTCGGGCTCTGGTCCGTGCCCACGATGCTGGCGGGCGTGCTGCTCATCGGGTTCCTGGCGAGCGAGCAGTACTGGCACTGGTTCCCCACGGCAGGCCTGAACCGTCGCGAGGCGCTGGACATGCCCTTCCTGCCCCACTGGGGCTCGCTCGGTGACCTGCTGACCCTGTTCGGGGCCATGGCGGCGGCCACCGCCGGGGCGGTGCTCCTGGCGCTCAAGGCGCCGCGGCTGCCGCGGGTGGCCGCCCTGGCGGCGCTGGGCGTGGGTCTCGGGGTGTGGATGGCGTCCGCTCTGCCTGAGCCTGGTCCCGGCGCCGCCCTGGCGATCGCCCTGATCCTGGGCGGAACCCTCGGGGCCCTGGGATACACGGACTATACCGGGCTGCGTGTCGGCCTGGTGGGCTGCATCGGGGTCCTTCTCGGGGCGATTGTGGGCGCCCGCCTGGGCGAGGGGGACTTCGTGCGGGGCTTTCTGCTCGACCGGGCCTGGCACCTCGTGCTCCCAGTCCTCTGCCTCACCTACACGGGCTTCGCCTTCCTCTCCAAGCTGACGCGCACGGCGGTTCTGGAGAACCTGCTTGCGGACTACGCCCGCACCGCGAGGGCCAAGGGCGTGAGCGAGCGCCAGGTTCTCTGGAAGCACGTGTTCCGCAACAGCCTGCTGCCGCTGATCACCGTCTCGGCCACGCTGCTGCCGGGCCTCCTGGCCGGGTCCGTCATCGTGGAGTCGATCTTCTCCATCGAGGGGATGGGCAAGCTGGCGGTGGAGGCGGTCCAGACCCGGGACCGGGAGCTGGTCCTGTCCATCACGCTGATCAGCGGCCTTCTGACCCTGGGCGGGTATCTGGTTGCCGATCTGTGCTACGCCATCGCGGACCCCCGGGTGAGCTATGACTGAGGCGTCAATGGGTCGGTTGCGCGGGCTGCGCAGGCGCAGCTACGCCGCCCGGGTCGCCCTGGAGGTCCTGGGCCGCTGGGGTGCGCGGATCGGTCTGGCCTGGATCGGGCTGCTCGCGGTGCTCGCGGTGTTCGCGCCCTTCCTCGCCAGCAGCCACCCTCTGCTGGTGAGCCGGGCGGGGGAGCTGGCGAGCCCCGCCCTGAGGCACCTCACCGCCCTGGATGTCAGCCTGCTGGTCCTCTTCGTCGCCGCCACCGGTCTCGCCCTGGGGCGCGCCAGGCCCCGCACCTGGTTCTGGGTGCTGCTGGGCACGGCCGTGCTGGGCGGCTCCCTCGCGGCCCTGGTGATGAAGCCGCCGGCGGTGACCGTCTACGAGCAGTACCGGGAGCAGGAGAGGGCAGGGGCCTACGACTGGGTGCTCAGAGCGCCCATCCCGTACTCGCCGAAGGACTACCTCCGCGACTACGGCAATACCGGCCTGGAAGGGCCCCTGGAGGCCCCGGAGCGTAGCCATTGGCTGGGCACCGAGGAGAACGGGGCGGACGTGCTGGCCCGGATGGTCCACGCTTCGCGCATCGCCCTGGGGATTGGATTCGTGGCCACGGGCATCGCCATGGCGATCGGCGTGGTGATCGGCGGGCTCATGGGTTATTTCTCGGGCGTTGTGGACATCATCGGCATGCGCCTGGTCGAGATCTTCGAGGCGGTGCCGACCCTGTTCCTCCTGCTCACATTCGTCGCCTTCTTCGGTCGCAGCCTGTACCTGCTGATGGTGATCATCGGGGTCACCAGCTGGTCGGGCTATGCGCGCTATGTCAGGGCGGAGTTCCTGCGCCTGCGCCAGCAGGACTTCGTCCAGGCCGCCCTCGCGAGCGGCCTGCCGCTGACCTCCATACTGTTCCGCCACATGCTCCCCAACGGGGTTGCGCCCATTCTGGTGGCCGCCAGCTTCGGGGTGGCGTCCGCCATCCTTGCGGAGGCGACGCTGAGCTTCCTCGGGCTGGGTCTGGTGGACGACCCCTCCTGGGGTCAGATGCTCAACCAGGCAGTCCGCTCGTCCACCTTCAACTGGTGGATGGCCGCCTTCCCGGGCGGGGCGATCTTCCTCACCGTGTTCGCCTACAACCTGATCGGCGAGGCCCTGCGCGACGCCATCGACCCCTATCTCAAGAGGGCGGCCCGATGAGCGTCGGGCAAGACCGCTGAGGGGCCCGGGCATGCTGCTCAAGGTCGAGGATCTCAAGACCTACTTCGAGACGGGCGGCGAGACCGCGCGGGCGGTGGATGGCATCGGGTTTCACATCGATTCAGGCGAGACCTTCTGCCTGGTCGGGGAATCGGGCAGCGGAAAGTCGGTCACCGCGCTGTCGGTCATCCGTCTGCTCCCCCCCGAGACCAGCTTCCATCCCTCGGGACGCATCCTGTTCGATTGGCGCCATCTGGACGGGCGCCGCGAGACCGTCGACCTGCTCCGGCTTGACGAGCCCGGCCTGCGGCAGATACGCGGTGCCCGCATCGCCATGATCTTCCAGGAGCCGATGACCTCCCTGAACCCGGTGTTCACCATCGGCGAGCAGATCGTCGAGGCGCTTCAGCTGCACTTCCCGGAGATGGGTGACGCCGAGGCGCGGGACCGGGCAGTGACGGCGCTGGAACAGGTGCGCATCCCGGACGCCGGGGGACGCATCGACGAGTATCCCCATCGCCTGTCCGGCGGACAACGCCAGCGGGTGATGATCGCCATGGCCATGGCCTGCGAGCCGGACCTGCTGATCGCCGACGAGCCCACCACCGCCCTGGACGTCACCGTGCAGGCGGAGATTCTGCGCCTGATGAAGGACCTGCAGGCCCGGCGGGGCACCAGCATCCTGTTCATCACCCACGACTTCGGCGTGGTGTCCCGGATGGCGGACCGTCTGGCGGTGATGCGGGAAGGCCGGATCGTGGAATCCGGCACCCTGGACGAGGTGCTGCACCAGCCGAAGCACCCCTATACCCGGCAGCTCCTGGACGCGCTGCCCGAGAATCTGCGCCGCCGCCGCGGGCTGGAGCCGCCCGCGCCCCGGTCCTCCGCGGGTCCGCCGCCCGGGAGCCTGATCGAGCTCAAGGGCCTGGAGGTCCACTTCCCGGTGCGCAAGGGTGTGCTGCGGCGCACCGTGGATCATGTGCGTGCCGTCGACGGCGTGGATCTGAGCATTCCCAAGGGACGCATACTGGCGCTGGTGGGGGAGTCGGGCTGCGGCAAGACCACGCTCGGACGCGCCATCCTCCGCCTGGTGGAGCCCACCGGAGGCGCCGTCTGGTTCGACGGGACCGAGCTCAGCGCGCTCAGCCCCAGAGCCATGCGCCCTTTTCGCCGGCACCTGCAGATCATGTTCCAGGACCCCGTGTCGTCGCTCAATCCGCGTCTGACCGTGGCCGCCGCGCTCACCGAGCCCATGGCGGTTCACGACATCGGCGCCGACCGGGAGGAGCGGCTGGAGATCGCGGCCCGGACGCTGGAGCAGGTGCAGCTCGCCCGGGATCACCTCTGGCGCTATCCCCACGAGTTCTCCGGCGGCCAGCGTCAGCGCATCGGGATCGCCCGGGCCCTGGTCCTGGATCCGGAGTTCATCGTCTGTGACGAGGTGACCAGTGCGCTGGATGTCTCGGTTCAGGCGGAGATCCTGGAGCTGCTGCTCGGCTTCCAGCGGGACCGCGACCTGACGCTGCTGTTCATTACCCACAACATTGCCGTGGTCGAGTACGTGAGCAACTGGATTGCCGTGATGCGCGACGGCCGGATCGTCGAGGACGGGCCCACGGAGCGGGTCGCGAGCCGGCCCGAGCACCCGTACACGCAGGAGCTGCTCGCCGCCGTGCCGCGGGTGCCCCTGTCCTGAGCGTCCCCCGGGGTCGGCTGGACGGGCTCCCGCCTCAGAGGGTGGTCTGCTCGGTGACGTCGACGTAGAGCTTGAGCTTCTGGCCCGGCTGGAGGTGCTTGCCCGAAAGGCCGTTCCAGCGCCGCAGCTCCGCGATGGATACGTTGAAGCGGCGGGAGATCTTGTACAGCGAATCCCCCTTGCGCACGTCGTAGCGCAGGGAGGAGCGCGACGCCTGGGACTTGGTACCGAGAAGGGCGACGCTCGGGGTCTCGTCGGCTTTTGCGGGGCCCGCGGCGGACACCGTCAGCACCTGTCCCGGCTGGAGGTACTTGCCCAGAGGCGCGTTCCACTTCCTGAGCTGATCGACGGAGACGTCGAAGCGGCGGGCAATTGTATAGAGCGAGTCGCCCTTGCGGACGACATATCGGGCCGGGCCGGCCGGCGCCGCATCGGGCGTGTCCGTCCAGATCGCCAGCTCCTGCCCGGGATGAAGCATGTCCGAAGGGGCCATTTCGTTCCAGGCGGCGAGCCTGCGATAGCCGATGCCGTTGGCCCGGGCGATGTCCCACAGAGTGTCGCCGGGCTGGACCACGTAGGTGACCTTGCGGCCCTCCTGCGCCTCGCCCCCGTTCCCGCCGGTGGCCCCGGCCGGGCCCAGGGCATAGTGCTCCAGGCTCTTCGCCGCCTCCGGTATCAGCAGGTGAGCGCCCGCCCGGATCCGATTGCTCTTGAGTCCGTTGACCTGGCGAAGGACCGGCACGGTGGTCCCGTGACGCTGGGCGATGACCCCGAGGCTGTCGCCCCGTCGGATCCGGTAGCGCTGCCACTTCAGACGGTCCTCGGGGGCGAGTGCCGCCAGCCGGATCTCGAACGCCTCGCAGCTTTCCAGTGGCAGCAGCAGCCGATGGGGACCCTCAGGGTCCGTGGCCCACCGGTTGTAGCCGGGGTTCAGCCGGTGCAGCTCGTCCATGTCGAGCCCGGCCATCTCGGCCGCCATGGCCAGGTCGAGCTGGCCGCCGAGATCCACCTCTGTCAGGTAGGGGGTGTCCGGGATCTCCGCCAGCGTCAAGCCGGCCGAACCGGGATCGGCCACCATGCGGGCGATCGCCATCAGGCGTGGGACGTAGCTCTCGGTCTCGCGGGGGAGATCCAGGGACCAGTAATCCGTCGGCAGGCCCCGGCGACGGTTCTCCGCGATCGCCGACCGCACGGTTGCGCCACCGGCGTTGTACGCGGCCAGCGCAAGCGCCCAGTCGCCGTCGAACTCGCCGTTCAGCAGGGTGAGGTAGTCCAGGGCGGCGCGGGTGGCGGCGGCGATGTCGCGCCGCCCGTCGTACCACCAGGTCTGCTTCAGGCCGTAGTGTCGGCCGGTGGAGGGTATGAACTGCCAGATCCCCGCCGCCCTTCCCGGCGAAAATGCGAAGGGCTGGTATGCGCTCTCCACCACCGGAAGGAGCACCAGCTCGTGGGGGAGGCCGCGGGCCGCCACCTCGTCCAGGATGAAGCGCAGATAGGGCCGGGCGCGCTCCTGCACGCGCTCCATATACTCCGGATGCGAGGCGTACCATTGCCACTCGTGCTCGATCCGGGGATCGTCCGGGATCTCCAGGGCGAATCCCGCACGCAGGCGCTCCCAGATCAACGGTGGCCCCTCGGCGGTCTCAGGTTCCTGGGAGGGGGCGGCCTTCGGGGCGGGCGGGGAGGGGGTCGCGGCCTCGGGGGAGTCCGCCGGGGGTGCCGTCCGGGAGGTGGAGGGCTCCGCCGGCGCCGCGGGAGCCTGGTCGTCGGAGGTGACGGGTGCTGCCGCGGTTGTCGGCCCGCGCATCCCCGCGCAGCCCGCGAGGGCGAGCGCCAGGGCGCCGAGGCAGAGCCATCCTGCCACCGCGAGGACGGAAGCCGCGAGGCCGGGTCTGGCCGCACCGCGACCCGGTGAATTTTCGGTGGAGAGCCCTGTCGAGCGCATCAGGAGCGTGGAGCGAGCAGGTATCATTTGTTAGTGTTGCCGGCGACTATACGCAATCGAGCAATGGTTTTCCAGGCGGTCGCGAAGGTAGTGAGACCGGGATCCCCCCGATGGCACTGACCGGGTCACAACAGCGCAATCCGGAAGCGGCGCGGGCCTGGTTTCGCGATGCACCGGGGAGCCTGCTGTTGGACCAGGAGCGTGCGCTGCTCGAGGCCCGTCTTCCCGACCTCTTCGGCTACTACCTGGTACAGCTCGGCTACGCGGGGGAGGTGCCCGAGGCCCTTTACGCCACGCGGGTGCGGCAGAAGATCGTGATCGACCCGTCCGGCGCCGCCCCCGGCGGGGTGGCATCGCTCATGGCCGAGGCGGGGCGGCTTCCGATCCGCTCGGACACCGTCGATGCGGTGCTCCTGGTCCACACGCTGGACTTCGCGCCGGATCCGCACCAGGTGCTGAGGGAGGTCGAGCGCATCCTCATCCCGGAGGGCCGCCTCGTCATCGTCGGGTTCAACGGCCTGAGCCTGTGGGGGCTCAGGCGGTGGTGGCCACCGCGAAGGCGGGAGGTGCCCTGGTCCGGTCGTTTCATCGGGCCCCGTCGAATCGACGACTGGCTTACCCTTCTGGGTCTCGAAGTGGAGCTGAATCACTCCTTGATGTTCCGGCCTCCCATCCGACATGCCGGCGCCATGCGCCGGCTCGCCTTCATGGAGAGGCTTGGGGCGCGGTACTGGCCCGCGCTGTCCGGCGCCTATCTGATCCAGGCGGTGAAGCGGGTCGCGACGGGCACGCCCATCGTCCCCGCCTGGCGTGCCCGCAGAAGGCTCGTGCCCGGGGGGGCGGTGGAGCCCACGGCGAGGCTGGGCCCCGGTGGCTGAGACGGTGGAGATCTTCACGGACGGCGCCTGTCGGGGCAATCCGGGCCCGGGGGGCTGGGGTGCCGTGCTCCGCTACGCGGGGACCGAGAGGCGCCTGCACGGCGGCGAGGCGCATACCACCAACAACCGCATGGAGCTGATGGCCGTCATCCGTGCGCTGGAGGCGCTGAAGCGTCGATGCCGGGTGCGGGTCACCACCGATTCCCAGTACGTGCAGAAGGGCATCACTCAATGGATCCGGGCCTGGAAGCGCCGGGGATGGCGCACGGCCGACAAGCGCCCGGTGAAGAACGAGGATCTGTGGCGGGAGCTCGACGCCCTGTGCGCGAAGCACGACGTCTCATGGGCCTGGGTCCGGGGCCACAGCGGCCACCCGGAGAACGAGCTCGCGGATCGGCTGGCGAACCGGGGGATCGATGAGCTTGCCGGGCAGTAGACAGTGGGAAGTGGACAGCAGGAAGTAGACAGTAGACAGGGGCGGGCTTCGGACGGCTCGGTGCCTGGCCGGGGGCCGTGCCCATGCCTTCCGCAACGGCCGCGCATCGGTTGTAATGGCGGTGACTCAGGGGCGGCCAGCAGCAGGGAAGCGCGATGGCGAGGCGGCCGACACCGCCCGCCCCTGTCTACTTCCCGCTGTCTACTCGAAGAATGCCCCAGACCGCCTCCGGCTGAGGGAGCACGGCTTCCGCAACGGCCGCGCATCGGTTGTAATGGCCGTGACTCAGGGGCCAGCGAGCGGCAGGGAAGCGAGATGTCGATGTTGCCGACGCCGCCCGCCCCTGTCTACCGTCTACCGTCTACCGTCTCCTGAAAGAATGCGCCAGATCGTCCTCGACACCGAGACCACCGGACTGGAGCCCGAAGAGGGCCACCGCATCATCGAGATCGGCTGCGTCGAGCTCGTGGACCGGCGTGCCACCGGGAACAACTTCCACCAGTACCTCAACCCCGATCGGGAGATCGACGAGGCGGCGGTGGAGGTCCACGGGCTCACCGGCGAATTCCTCTCCGACAAGCCCCGCTTCGCAGACATCGTGGGCGATCTGATGGCCTACCTGCGGGGGGGCGAGCTGATCATCCACAACGCCCCCTTCGACGTCGGGTTTCTGGAGCACGAGCTGCGTCGGCTCGGGACGGACTGGCGCTCCCTGGACAGCTACTGCCGGATCACCGACACGCTGGCCATGGCCCGGCGGCTGCACCCGGGGCAGCGAAACAGCCTGGACGCCCTGTGCAGGCGTTACGAGGTCGACAACTCCCAGCGCGACCTGCACGGCGCCCTGCTCGATGCCGAGATCCTGGCCGACGTCTATCTGGCCATGACCGGCGGCCAGACGGCGCTGACCCTGGAAGGCGTGGCAGAGGAGACGAGCTCGGCGGCGGAGCGGGGTATCCGGCGGCTCCGGGCGGACCGGCCGGCGCTGAGGGTCGTCAGGGCCGGTCCCGGGGAGGCCGAGGCGCACCTTGCCCGACTGGAGGCCATCGACCGGGCCAGCGGCGGCGGATGCCTGTGGCTGAAGCTCGAGGGCCGCCCGGCGTCGGAGGACGACTCCGCTACCTGATCGTCACCCGGGATTCAGCGGGAAAATCCAGCCGGCCCTTAAGCCGCCAGTCCTGCTGGGGGGGCAGGATCGTAAGGCGCCAGTTCGCCCGCGGAGGCGGCGCATGCCGGAGGGCGAACTCGCCCGGGCCAGTGGCGGGCAGGCGCAGGGTCAGGTCATGGCCCTTGCGGGTCGGGTGGAAGAGCTTCAGGTCGAGGTAGGGCAGCTCCCGGGCCGTCTCGCCGCGCAGCTTGATCCGCAGCACGCCGGAGGCAGCTTCCATGGTCACCTCCGCCGCCAGCCCGAGATCCCTGGCCTTTCGCTCTCGCGCCAGATCCAGGTTGATGGCCAGTCCTTCCTTGTAATAGTCGTCCCTCACCAGGCCGTCGACATCCGAGGTCGCCAGGATGATGGTGGCGATGCTGGCCACCACCGCGCTGGCGGGGAGTGCGATCAGGGCCCAGGGCCAGAACTGCCGGTACCAGGGCTTGTCGTCTTCGACGGGGGGACGGTAGCTCATCGGCCGGTGCGCTCAGACCACTGGGCCCAGGAACCGCCCCGTCTCCTCGAGCCTCAGGCCCTCGGTGCTGAGTGACTCCACCGTGAACAGGATCTCCGAGCTCGGCGATTCGAGATTGACCGGGTCCACGCGCACGCGGACCGGTACCTCCACGACGGCGCCGGCCGCG
>JASFUT010000026.1:0-18947 GCA_050050175.1 Chromatiales bacterium | reverse complement strand
TCCGGCGGCGGCGCCCGTGCTGGCGGCGCACCCCGGGCGACCGACAAGCCGCGCACGGCTTAGCTGAGCTCCGACAGCGCGCGCGGACGGCGCCCGGGGCTTGCCTGGGCGCCGTCCGCGTTTATGACCCCCTGTCTGTTCCTCAAACGAGCGCGAGGTTGTCCATGCGATCCCACGCTTCCTGCTGCGTCGACATGGCGCGCCCCCGGGCCCTGTCCCGGCGTCTGCTGAGACAGGTGCTGTGCCTGCTCGCTCCCACCCTGGTCGCGGGTGGCGCCTGGGCGTCCGGCGGGGCCTGGACGGAGGCGCTTCGCACTCGGGACACCGCCGCGCTGGAGCGGCTCGCCGCCGATCGCGCCGCCCCGGTGGACGCGGGACTGGCGGATGGCACCACCGCGCTGATGGTGGCCGCCCGGCAGGGGCCGCCTTCGCTGGTGCATCGCCTGATCGCCCTGGGCGCGGATGTCAGGGCGGAGAACACCCGGGGCGGGACCGCCCTCATGTACGCCGCCGTCTCCGGAGACACGGGGGTGCTGGCGCTTCTGCTCGACCACGGGGCCCGGGTCGGTCAGCGGGCATCGAACGGCTGGACGGCGCTGACCATCGCGGCCGCGAAGGGGCGGACCGCTGCCGTCCGTCTGCTGCTCGCCCGCGGCGCCGACCCCAACGGTGCCGACATCTACGGCGGGACGCCCCTGATCAGGGCCGTCGAGGGCGGTTACGAGGAGACCGCGCGGGTGCTGCTCGACGCCGGCGGCATCGACGTGGACGCCGAGGACGAGAGCGGGGCGACGGCGCTGCACCACGCCGCCGCCAACGGCGACCCGGCGCTCGTGCGTCTGCTTCTGCGCCACGGGGCGGATGCCTCGCACCGCACGGGCAGCGGGCTCACGCCGCTCGACGTCGCCCGGATGCAGGGGCAAAGCGACGTTGCCTCGGAGCTCCGCGGCGCCCGGGATCCCTCCGGCTGAGCTCTCAGCCGCAGAGGACCTGGTTGTCCGTGTAATCGGCGAGGGGCTCCGTCGTGCTGGATGCCCCCACCGACTCCCGATAGCCTGCGCCGTGCGCCAGCATCAGCCGGAAGCCGAACTTCTTGAAGAAGGGCTCGAACAGCGCCGCGCCCGCGGTGCCCGTCGCGGTCAGGGCGCCGGTCCGCTCGTCGTAGTCCAGCACCACGCAGGCCAGGGGCTGGGGGGCGGGCCCGCCCAGGACCTGCGCCCCCCGCCTGGGGTCGAACACGCTCTTCTCCGAGCAGCAGTAGATGACCCCCTCGCCGGTCTGGGGCTGCTCCGCCTTGTCCAGATAGCGCACCGGGCCGCCCCGGTAGTTGATGAAGCTGACCGAGGGGGCGGGGTGGGTCATCCGGTGGGAGCAGATCGCGGAGAAGGCCACGATGCTGCGCCGGGGCCCCACGCCCCCCGGCCAGGTATAGGTTTCGCCGCTCTCGGTCGCCAGGTCGACCGGCTCCAGGGGCTCGCCGAGATCGAGGAGGAAGCAGGGAGTGCTCACATAGGGATAGTGGAACAGGTAGGTCTCGCCGACCCCCAGGTCCGCCGCCGAGAGGAGATCTCCGTGCCAGTTCACGAGCCGGGCCGGCGGATAGGGGTCGGGGGCCGCCGCCTGGCGGGCGAGCACCCGGGGATCGGCCGCGACCATGGCGGCGGTGCCGGCGCAGATCTTCACGAAAGAACGTCGGGTGAATCGGCGGGCGCTCACGGCGGAATGCCTCCGGGATCGGCCGGGCAGGTGAGCCCGTTCCCCGAGTCAAGCAAAAGCCCCCGCGGATGGCAACGGTTGCCCGCGTGCGGTTTTCCGGCGGGCGGAAAGCTGTGTTCTCCAGATCCCTCGGGTCCCTCGACTTCCTTGTGGACCTACGGCGGCGCGAGCAGGGTCTGGTAGAGCGCCGCGTCGAAGCCCGCGACCCGGCGGTGGCCCAGGTCGAGCACCGGGCGCCGGATGATGGAAGGCCTCTCCAACATGAGGCGGATCGCACCCTCCTCGTCCACGGCGCTGCGCACCGCTTCCGGCAGCCGCCGCCAGGTCGTGCCGCGGCGGTTGAGCAGGGCCTCCCAGCCGAGCTCCGCCACCCAGGCGCGCAGCACCGACTCGTCGATGCCCGCCTTCCTGTAGTTGTGGAAGGCGTACTCGACCCCGCGTCCGTCGAGCCAGCGGCGCGCCTTGCGCACGGAGTCGCAGTTGGCGATGCCGTAGAGGGTGATCACGGCAGGTCTGCCCTCGCTCCAATCCGTCTCCGGCTCAGATGTCGCGCAGCAGCTCGTTGATCCCCACCTTCGAGCGGGTCTTCTCGTCCACGCGCTTGACGACGACCGCGCAGTACAGGCTGTAGCTGCCGTCCTTCGAGGGCAGGTTACCGGGCACCACCACGGAGCCCGCGGGGATCCGTCCGAAGCTGACCTCCCCGGTCTCGCGGTGGTAGATCTTGGTCGACTGTCCCAGGTAGACCCCCATGGAGATCACCGATCCCTCCTCGACGATGACGCCCTCGACCACTTCGGAGCGCGCGCCGATGAAGCAGTTGTCCTCGATGATGGTCGGCGCCGCCTGCAGGGGCTCGAGCACCCCGCCGATGCCCACGCCCCCCGACAGATGCACGTTCTTGCCGATCTGCGCGCAGGAGCCGACGGTGGCCCAGGTGTCGACCATGGTCCCCGAGTCCACGTGGGCGCCGATGTTCACGTAGGAGGGCATGAGCACGCAGGAGGGGGCGATGTAGGCCCCCTTTCGGACCGTGGCCGGCGGTACCACACGGACGCCTTCGTCGCGGAACTCCCGGGAGTTGTAGTCGGCGTACTTGGGCTCGACCTTGTCCCAGTAGTTGGTGAACCCGCCCTTCATGAACCAGTTGTCCTGGATGCGAAACGAGAGCAGCACCGCCTTCTTGACCCACTCGTTCACGACCCAGTCGCCGTCGCGCTTCTCGGCCACGCGGATCCTGCCGCCGTCGAGCTGCTCGATGGCCTCGGCCACGGCATCGCGCACCCGGGTCTCCACGCTCCTGGGCGTGATGTCGGCGCGGCGCTCGAAGGCGTCCACGATAATGGTTTGGATGTCGCTCATCGGTCTTCTCCAGGGATGGGGTCAAAGGGTGCTCACGAATCGTCTGATGCGCGCGGCGGCCTCCACGCAGGCCTCGAGCGGGGGCACAAGGGCCATGCGGATCCGGTCTCTCCCGGGATTGCCGCCGTCGGCCTCCCGCGACAGGTAGCTGCCGGGCAGCACGGTCAGGTTCTGCTGCGCGAACAGGCCTCGCGCGAACTCGGGGTCCGGAACGGGTGTGCGGGGCCAGAGATAGAAGCCGCCGGCCGGTCGCTCGACCTCCAGCACGCCGTCGAGCGCGTCAAGCACGGCGTCGAACTTCTCTCGATAGAGCGCGCGGTTGCCGCGCACGTGCGTCTCGTCCCGCCACGCCTTGACGCTCGCCGCCTGATGGTGGGGCGGCATGGCGCAGCCTTGGTAGGTGCGATAGCGGAAGAACGGCTCGATGATCCGGGCGTCGCCCGCCACGAAGCCCGAGCGCAGGCCCGGCACGTTGGAGCGCTTGGACAGGCTGTGGAAGACCACGCAGCGCCGGTACTCCGTGTTGCCCATCGCGGCCGCCGCCTGCAGAAGTCCGACCGGCGGGCGGGCCTCGTCCGGATAGATCTCGGAGTAGCACTCGTCGGAGGCGATCACGAAGTCGTGGCGCTCGGCCAGGCGGATGAGCGCCCGGAGGTCGTCCAGACCCATCACCGCACCCGTCGGGTTGCCGGGCGAGCAGATGTAGAGGAGCTGGCAGCGGTCCCACTCCCCCGGCGTGACCGCGTCGAAGTCCGGCAAGAACCCGGTCTCGGCCGTGCACGGCAGGTAACGGGGCTCCGCGCCGGCCAGGAGGGCGGCGCCTTCGTAGATCTGGTAGAACGGATTGGGCATCATGACCAGCGGCGCGCGGGCGGGGTCCACCACCGCCTGGGCGAGGGCGAACAGGGCCTCGCGCGTGCCGGTGACCGGCAGCACCTGGGCGGCGGGGTCGATGCTCCCGTCGGGCAGCCCGAATCGCCGGATGAGCCACTCAGCGGCCGCCGCACGCAGCTCATCCGTCCCCCGGGTGCTCGGGTAGGCGGACAGCCCGTGGAGGTGCGACAGCACCTCCTCGGCGATGAAATGGGGTGTGGCGTGCCGCGGCTCGCCGATGGACAGGGCGATGGGGGCGAGGCCCGCGGGAGGGGACAGGCCGGCCTTGAGGGCGGCCAGCTTTTCGAACGGATAGGGCTGGAGCTTCGCCAGATCGCTGTTCATGCCGGTCGGGCTTCCGAGCTGGGTCAGGGGCTCCGGCGTGTGGCCGCAGCGCGCACGGGCCGCGTAGTATAGGGTATCGGGGGCAGGGGCACCAACGGCGGCCCCGGGCTGGCGGCGCCGTTCGTCCCGCGCCCTATGAGCGGCAGGGGAGACGCAAGGTCAATGAGCCTGGGGGTCCGGGACTTCCACCACGTGAGCCTTCTGGTCGCCGACACGGCGCGCTCGCTCGCTTTCTACGGCGGGACGCTGGGGCTCGAGACTGATCCGTCCCGGCCCGATCTCGGATTCCCCGGCGCCTGGCTGAAGGTCGGGCGCCGCGCGATCCACCTGCTCGAGCTACCCAGCCCGGACCCGCGGGAGGGTAGGCCCGAGCACGGCGGTCGGGATCGCCATCTGGCGCTCACCGTGTCCGATCTGGACCGGCTGGTGGCCGCGCTGGAGCGCGACGGTATCGACTACTCGCTCAGTCGCTCGGGTCGCCGGGCATTGTTCTGCCGGGACCCCGACGGCAACGCCCTGGAGCTCATCGAGGCGGTGTGAGGCCCTGGCGCGGCTCCGGGGCCGGCCGGACGTGGGCCTCAGTAGCCCCGGTAGTACCAGGGGTTGCCCCAGTCGAAGGGAGCCGGGGGCATCGCCCACTGCTCGTGCTGCTCGCGCAGGCGCTGCGCCTGCTCGCGCATCGCATCGCTCCGCTGGTCCAGCTGCTGGCGCAGGATCTCCGACTGGGCCTTGAGGGCCTGTGTGCGCTGCCGGTGTATCTGGCTCAGGTACTCGCCCTGGGGGTCATGCGCCCAGCGCCGGGCCTCCGCCTGATCGCGGACCCGCGCGTGGCGCTCCTCGATCTCCTCGCGCCTGGCCTCCGTGCGCTCCCTTGCGGCCTCGCGACGGCGCTCGGCCAGCGCGCGGCGCTGCCTGCGCACCGCGTCCAGGTAGTCCAAGGGCTCAGGCATCATCTCCGGGACGGGCTGTGGGCCCGCGGCCGGCTGCATCGGTGCCGCCTGCTCGGGCTCGGCGGGAGCCGCGCCCGTGGCGGACGCCCGGTCGGGGGCTGCGGCGCGGGCCTCCGTGCCGGTGGCCGGCTCGACCGACTCCGCCTGCCCGGACCCTGCGGGCGGGGCGCCCTCGGGCTGGCCGCCCCCGGAGCCGGCGTCGGCCGCCGCGGCGGCGCCGATGATGCCGAGCAGCAGGGCGAGGGATCCGGCCCTCAGCATGAACGGGGCTCTCATACGGCGATCTCCTGGTTCAGTCGCAAGTCGCACGGGGCCCGATGCGGCGCGCACCGCCGAGCCCGGGAAAGCCTATCAGTATCAGATAATATAAGAAAAGAATGCGCGAATTGAGCCTGATTCAGATCAATTCGCCGGTGGAAGGCTCAGACCGCCTGCTCGCTGTGTCCGAGCCGGTCGAGGAGGGCGTTGCGCAGGCACTCGAGCTGGGTGTCGTCCTCGAGGGGGCAGTCCTGGCGGTCGGTCAGGAAGAAGATGTCCTCGGCCTCCGCCCCCACCGTGGCGATCTTGGCATTGAGCACCCGCACCCCGCAGTCGGCGAAGGCCAGGCCCACGCGGGCCAGGAGCCCCGGGCGGTCGGTGGTGCGCAGCCGCAGCACGGTGCGCTTGTTGCGCCGGTCCTGGGAGAACTCGACCTGCGTGGGGCTGGTGAAGTGCTTGAGGCGGCGGGGGAGCCTGCGAGTGGCGAGCAGGTCGACTCTCTCCGGTCGGGTGAGGCCCGCCCGGAGCGCCTGGCAGATCTCGCGCTCGCGCAGGGCGCCGTCGATCGGATCGCCGTTCTCCTCCAGCACCAGGTAGCTGTTCAGGGTGAAGCCGTTGTCCGCTGTCTCCACCCGGGCGTCGACGATGTTGAGCCCCAGCTGGTCGAGGATGTTGGTGGTCAGGGCGAAGTGCTGGTCCAGGTCGGGGCCGTAGACGAACACCTCGCTGGTCCCCCGGCGGGTGGTGGGCTGGAGCAGGACCAGGGGCAGGTCCTCGATGCGCGAGTCGATGACGACCTTCGACTGCCAGGCGATCTCCTCCGGACTGGCGTGGAGGAAGTAGTCCACGCTGAGCCTCGCCCAAAGCGCGATGGCGGCGTCAGCGGAGATCCCCTGGGCGTCGAGGTCGCTCAGGGCCGCGGCCTGCTTCTCCTGGATCAGCTCGTCCTGCGCCTGCAGATTCTCCAGACCCCGCACCAGCGCGTGCCGGGTGCCGCCGTAGAGCTCGCGCAGGAGCGCGTCCTTCCAGGAATTCCAGCGCTGGGGGTTGGTGGCGTGGGAGTCCGCCACGGTGAGCAGGTAGAGGTAGTCGAGACGGACGGGGTCGCGGATGATCGCGGCAAACTCCCGGATCACCTCGGGATCGCTGATGTCCTTGCGCTGGGCGGTCATGGACATCAGCAGGTGGTTCTCCACCAGCCAGGCCACCAGGCCGCTGTCGTACTCGCTGAGCCCGTGATGCAGGCAGAACGCCCGGGCGTCCTGCGCGCCCAGCTGTGAGTGGTCCCCGCCCCGGCCCTTGGCGATGTCGTGGAACAGGGCGGCCAGGTAGAGCAGCTCGAGCTTGGGGATGTTCTTCACCACCTCGCTGCACAGGGGAAACTCGTTCTCGTGCCTGGGCACCGTGAAGCGGCGGAGGTTGCGGATCACGAACAGGGTGTGCTCGTCCACCGTGTAGACGTGGAAGAGGTCGTACTGCATGCGCCCGACGATGTTGGAGAACGCCGGCAGGTACGCGGCGAGGATGCCGTAGCGGTTCATCCGGCGCAGCGCATGGGTGATGCCTCTGGGCTGGCGCATGATCTCCATGAACAGGCTGCGGCATCGCAGGTCGTTGCGGAAACGCTCGTCGATGAGGTGGCGGTGGGCGCGGATCAGGCGGATGGTGCTCGCGCGTACCCCCCGCAGCCCCTGGTGCTGCTGCAGCAGCAGGAAGATCTCGAGCAGGGCGAAGGGGTAGCGCTTCAATACCCGTTCGTCGACGACCTCCAGAAAGCCGTTGCGGGCCTGGAACCGTGCGTTGATGGGCTCCGGGGCACCGACCCGGTCGTGGAGCAGGATCGCCTCCTGAAAGAGCTGCAGCAGCATCTCGCTGAGGCGGCTGATCTCCATCACCGTGCGGTAGTAGCTCTGCATGAACTGCTCGACCGCGAGGTTCTGGTCGCTGTCGGTGTAGCCGAACTCGGCGGCCAGCGCCCGCTGGGAGTCGAACAGCAGCCTGTCCTCGCGCCGTCCGTGGAGGACGTGCAGGACGAAGCGGATGCGCCACAGATGCTCCTGGCCTTCAGTCAGGGCACGGTGCTCGGCCTCTGTGAGGAAGCCGTGCTCGACCAGGCCGTGCATGGTGCCTGTCCCGAAGTGGCGCTTGGCGACCCAGCCGATCACCTGGATGTCGCGCAGCCCGCCCGGGCTCTCCTTGATGTTCGGCTCCAGGTTGTAGCCGGTGTCGTCGTACTTGCGGTGGCGGTTGCGCTGCTCGTGCCACTTGGCGGCGAAGAACTTCTCGCTGGGCCACATGCGCCCGGGACCGGTCGCCTCGCACATGGCGCCGTACAGGGGCTCGCTGCCGCACAGCAGGCGGGACTCCATCATGTTGGTGGCGATCGTGAGATCGTTCTCCGCCTCCCGGACGCAGTCCTCGACGGTGCGCACGCTGTGCCCCACCTCCAGGCCGATGTCCCACAGGAAGGTCAGGAACGCGCCGATCCCCCCGGTCAGCCCGTCGGACTCCTCGCCGATGAGCAGCAGCAGGTCGATATCCGACGCGGGATGGAGCTCGCCGCGGCCGTAGCCGCCCACCGCGACCAGGGCGGCTCCCGCGTCGCCGGGCACGAAGCGCTGCCAGGCGCGGGTGATCAGCGCGTCGATCTGCCGGGCCCGCTCGCCCACGAGGACGGCGACCGGCTCGCCCTGCTCGAAGCGCGCACGCAGGGAGGCCATGCCCCGATCCACGGCGTCGCGGAAGGCCGCGATGGGAGGCGCGGGCGCCGCCAGGCTCCGGTCCAGCTCGACGATGTCGAAGACGGCGCTCACGGGGGCCTGCTCAGGCGGTTGCCGCCTCGGCCCCGTGCTCCTCGGCGCGCAGGGTCAGGACGTCGTAGCCGTCTTCGGTCACCAGGATGGTGTGCTCCCACTGGGCGGAGAGCGAGCGGTCCTTGGTCACCACCGTCCAGCCGTCAGGGAGCAGCTTCACGTGCCGCTTACCCGCGTTCACCATGGGCTCGATGGTGAAGCACATCCCCGCCTGAAGCTGCAGGCCGGTGCCCGGGGTGCCGTAGTGCAGCACCTGGGGCTCCTCGTGGAACTCCTTGCCGATGCCGTGGCCGCAGTACTCGCGCACCACCGAGTAGTTGTGGGACTCGACGAACCGCTCGATCGCGTTTCCGATGTCTCCGAGGCGCGCACCCGGGCGTACCTGCTCTATGCCCGTCCACATCGCCTGATGGGTGACCCGCACCAGCCGCCGCGCCAGGATCGACGGCTCCCCCACGAAGAACATCTTGCTCGTGTCCCCGTGGAAGCCGTCCTTGATGACGGTCACGTCGATGTTGACGATGTCACCGTTCTTCAGCCGCTTGTTCCCCGGAATGCCGTGGCAGACCTGGTGGTTCACCGAGGTGCACACGGACTTGGGGAAGCCCCGATAGTTGAGGGGCGCCGGGATCGCCCCCTGCTCGCCGACGATGTAGTCGTGGCAGATGCGGTCGATCTCCTCGGTGGTCACCCCGGCCCGGACATGCCCGCCGATCATCTCGAGCACCTCGGCCGCCAGCCGGCCCGCCACCCGCATCCTCTCGATCTCTTCGGCGGTCTTGACAGTGACGCTCATAGGAGGGGCCCGGGAGAAAGATGGGGAAAATTAAGACCTTGTGCGCGGCACGGCGATTGTCGCGACCGCCTCGATATGGTATAAAACGCGCCGCGGAATCGCAAACCATTCTCGATTGGCCGCGACACACCACACACGCACCGGCACGAGCGGTCGGGTGCCCGGTCCGCCGGGTTACCGTTCGGGGTGCGTGGAGGCCCAACCCGACACAATTCGGAGCATACAATGAGCAAGGTATCCATGCGCCAGATGCTGGAATCCGGCGTGCACTTCGGTCACCAGACCCGTTACTGGAACCCGAAGATGAGTCCCTACATCTTCGGTCAGCGTAACAAGATCCACATCATCAACCTCGAGAAGACGCTTCCCCTGTACCACGACGCGATGAACTTCATCGGGAAGCTCGCGTCGAACGGCGGCAAGATCCTGTTCGTGGGCACCAAGCGCTCGGCCCGGGACGCGGTGCGCGAGGAGGCCGAGCGCTGCGGCATGCCCTACGTCAACCATCGCTGGCTGGGCGGCATGCTCACCAACTTCAAGACCATCCGGCAGTCCATCAAGCGTCTTCTGGAGCTGGAGGCGATGGAGGCGGACGGCTCGCTCGATCAGAAGTTCCACAAGAAGGAGGCGCTGGGCCTGCGCCGGGAGATGGAGAAGCTCGACCGGAGCCTGGGCGGCATCAAGCACATGAACAGCCTGCCCGATGCCCTGTTCGTCATCGACGTCGGGCACGAGAAGATCGCCATCAGCGAGGCGGCCAAGCTCGGCGTGCCCGTGGTCGCGGTCGTCGACACCAACAACTCCACCGAGAACGTCGACTACGTGATCCCGGGCAACGACGACGCCATCCGCGCGGTGCAGCTTTACGTGCAGGGCGCGGCGGCTGCGGTCCTGGAGGGCAGGGCGGTGGCGGCTCAGACCGCCGGCGCGTCCGAGGACGACTTCGTCGAGGTCGAGGAGCAGGCGGGCGGCTGAGGCCTTCCGCGCGCAAGAACGCACAATCCCGACGCAGCCCCTGCACGGTGCCGAGCGCCGTGCAGGGGCATGCGTTTCCTGATTCAGCATTCGGTTTCAAAGAGGTACAAAGATCCATGGCAATCACAGCGTCCCTGGTCAAGGAGCTCCGTGAGCGCACCGGCGCCGGCATGATGGAGTGCAAGAAGGCATTGGTGGAGACCGACGGCAATCTCGAAGCCGCGATCGAGCACATGCGCAAGTCCGGCCAGGCCAAGGCGGCCAAGAAGGCGGGGCGCACGGCGGCCGAGGGCGTCATCGTCATCAAGGCGAGCGACGATGCCAGACGGGCGGCGATGGTCGAGGTCAACTGCGAGACCGACTTCGTGGCCAAGGACGAGAACTTCTGCTCGTTCGCCGACGCGGTGGCCGAGCGGGCGCTCAACGGCGGGAACCTGGAGGTGGCGGAGCTGCTCAGCCAGCCCCTGCACGAGGGCGAGGAGACCACCGTCGAGCAGGCCCGCGAGGCGCTGGTCGCCAAGCTGGGCGAGAACATGAGCGTGCGGCGCATGATCCGCTACGAGGCCTCCGAGGGGCGGATCTCCAGCTACATCCACGGGGTTCGCATCGGCGTCATGGTCGAGCTCGAGGGCGGCGACGACGAGCTCGGGCGGGACCTCGCCATGCACATCGCCGCGAGTAACCCGGTGTGCGTGGCCGCGGACGACGTGCCCCAGGCCATGCAGGACAAGGAGCGCGAGATCTTCATGGCCCAGGCGCGCGACAGCGGCAAGCCCGAGAACATCATCGAGAAGATGATCGAGGGCCGGATGCGCAAGTGGCTGGCCGAGATCACGCTGCAGGGCCAGCCGTTCGTGAAGGACCCGGACACCACCGTCGGCAAGCTGCTCGACCAGGCCGGCGCCCGCGTGGTCCGCTTCCAGCGATTCGAGGTCGGCGAAGGCATCGAGAAGAAGAGTGAGAACTTCGCCGAGGAAGTCATGGCCCAGGCCCGTGGCGCCTGACGGCCCCCATACCTCGGAGCAGGTGGAGGCCGCGGCCGGGCCGGGGGACGCCCCGGCCGCGGTGCGTTTCCGGCGGGTCGTGCTGAAGCTCAGCGGCGAGGCCCTGATGGGCGAGGCCGACTACGGGATCGACCCCCCCGTGATCGCCCGGCTCGCCGAGGAGGTCCGCGACATCCATCGGGCGGGCGTCCAGATCGGGCTGGTGATCGGCGGCGGCAACATCTTCCGCGGCGCGGGCCTCGCCGAGGCGGGGATGGACCGCGTGGTGGGCGACCACATGGGCATGCTGGCCACCGTGATGAACGGGCTGGCGATGCAGGATGCGCTGGAGCGGGTCGGAGTGAGCGCCCGCGTGATGTCGGCGCTCAAGATCAATCAGGTGTGCGAGGACTACATCCGGCGCCGTGCCATCAGGCACCTCGAGAAGGGGCGCGTGGTCATACTGGTCGCCGGTACGGGCAATCCCTTCTTCACCACGGACTCCGCCGCGAGCCTGCGGGCCGTGGAGATCGGCGCGGATCTGCTGATCAAGGCCACCAAGGTCAACGGCGTCTACTCGGCCGACCCGATGAAGGTCAGCGACGCGGTGTTCTACCCCCGGCTGAGCTACGCCGATGTCCTCTCGCAGGATCTGCGGGTGATGGATGCGACGGCGGTGGTGCTCTGCCGGGACCAGGGTCTGCCCCTTCGGGTGATGAACATCAACCAGCCCGGGGCGATGCTGCGCCTGCTTCAGGGCGAGGAGGTCGGTTCTCTCGTGGAAAGCGGTGACAGAAGATGATCGATGACATCAAGAAGGACGCCACCGAGCGCATGGGCAAGACGGTCGAGTCCCTGGTCCAGGAGATGGCCAAGATCCGCACGGGCCGGGCCCACCCCAGTCTGCTGGACCACATCCGGGTTCCCTACTACGGGTCCGACGTGCCCCTGAGCCAGGTGGCCAGCGTCAACACCGAGGACGCCCGCACCCTGACCATCCAGCCCTGGGAGCAGACCATGGTCAAGCCGGTGGAGAAGGCGATCATGGAGTCCGACCTCGGCCTCAATCCCAACACCGCCGGCACCGTGATCCGGGTGCCCATGCCGGCGCTGACCGAGGAGCGGCGCAAGGACCTGATCCGCGTGGTGCGCCAGGAGGCGGAGCAGGCCCGCGTGGCGGTGCGCAACATCCGCCGCGACGCCAACAACGACCTCAAGGCCCTGGTCAAGGAGAAGCTGATCTCCGAGGACGACGAGCGACGCGGCCAGGAGATCATCCAGAAGGTCACCGACCAGCACATCAAGGAGGTCGACACCATCCTCGAGGGGAAGGAAAAGGACCTGATGGCGGTATGAGTCCGCCGGCGGGGGGATGAGTGCCCGGGGATAACCTCAGCGACCGGACGGAGCAGGCGATGGACCCGCGCCGCCTGCCCCGGCACGTCGCGATCATCATGGACGGCAACGGCCGGTGGGCGAAGCGGCGCCACCTGCCGCGGCACGCCGGGCACCGCGCGGGCGTGGAGGCGGTGCGCATGTCCGTGGAGCAGTGCGCCCGCCTCGGCGTCGAGGTCCTGACCCTGTTCGCCTTCAGCAGCGAGAACTGGCAGCGGCCCAAGCAGGAGGTGAGCCTGCTCATGGAGCTGTTCATGACCGCCCTGCACCGCGAGGTCCGCAGGCTCAACGCCAACCACGTCCGCCTCCGGGTGGTGGGGGACCGCTCGGCATTTCCCGAGAAGCTGCGCACCCGCATCGCCGAGGCCGAGGCCCTGACCGGGGGCAACGACGGCCTGGTCCTCCAGATCGCGGCCAACTACGGGGGACGCTGGGACATCACCCAGGCCGCGCGCCGCCTGGCCGTGCGCGTGCTGGCGGGCGACCTGCGCCCGGAGGCGATCGACGACGCCGCGCTCGCGGACGAGCTGTCCTTCGCCGACCTGCCCGATCCCGACCTCTTCATCCGCACCGGCGGCGAGCGGCGGCTCAGCAACTTCGTGCTCTGGCAGGCGGCCTACGCCGAGCTCTACTTCACCGACTGCCTGTGGCCCGACTTCGGCGAGGCGGAGCTGGCGGCCGCCCTGTCCGACTTCGCCGGGCGCCAGCGGCGCTTCGGCCGCACGGGCGATCAGATCGAGGGGCCGGCAAAGGGCTCGGCCGAAGGCTGAGCGACGGCGGGCGGCGTGCTAGATCAACGTATCCTCACCGCCGTGCTGCTCGCGCCGCTGGTCGTCGGCGCCGTGCTCCTCCTGCCCACGCCGTACCTGGCCCTCCTGTTCGGGGCCGTGGTCCTGCTGGCGGCACTGGAGTGGGAGCGCCTCTGCGGTCTCGGCCCGCTCTGGCTCAAGGCCCTGCACCTGGCCGCGGTGGGGGCCGCCATGTGGGGGGTGCTGCTGCTGGTGCGGCCCCCGTCCCACGGGCTCTGGCTGTTCGCCGGGGCCCTGCTCTGGTGGGTCCTGATCGCCCTGGCCCTGACCCGCATTCGGGTCGCCCGGCCCGGGGGCCGGGAACCGGATCTGCTCCAGGGCCTGGCCGCCTTTCCGGTCCTGGTGCCCGCCTGGGCCGCCTTCGTGGTGCTGCACGCCAGCGAGCCTGCCGGACCGGCGCTGGTCCTGTTCCTGCTGTTCACCATCTGGGTCAGCGACAGCGCGGCCTTCTTCGCCGGGCGCCGCTGGGGCAGGGCCAGGCTCGCCCCCTCGCTCAGCCCGGGAAAGACCTGGGCCGGGCTCTACGGCGCCCTGGCGGGGTCCGCGCTGTGCGCCGGCCTGCTCGTGTGGTGGGCGCCGGACGCCCGGCTCGCCCCCTGGATGGCGCTGGCCCTGTGCTGGGCGGCCACCCTCGCCTCGGTGGTGGGCGACCTGTTCGAGAGCCTCATGAAGCGCCGCTGCGGGGTCAAGGACAGCGGCCGGCTCCTGCCCGGCCACGGCGGCGTCCTCGACCGGATAGACAGCCTCACGGCGGCGGCCCCTGTGTTCACCCTGGGCTGGCTGCTCGCGGGGCCGCCGGGATGATCGGACTCGCCGTCCTGGGCTCCACCGGGTCCATCGGCCTGAGCACCCTGGACGTGGTCGAGCGCCACGCGGGGCGCTTCCGGGTGATCGCGCTCTCGGCGAACCGGGACGTGGAGGGCCTCCACCGCCAGTGTCTCGCCCATCGGCCCCGCTACGCGGTGATGGCGGACGCCTCGCGGGCGGCGGAGCTCGAGGCGCGCCTGCGCCGCGCCCTGCCGCAGACCCGGGTCCTGGCCGGCAAGGCCGCCCTGGAGCAGGTGGCCGGGCTCGCCGAGGTGGACTACGTCATGGCCGCCATCGTCGGCGCCGCGGGGCTGCTCCCCGCCCTGGCCGCGGTGAGGGCGGGCAAGCGGCTGCTGCTGGCGAACAAGGAGGCGCTGGTGATCTCCGGGCGCCTGTTCATGGAAGAGGCCGAGCGCAACGGGGCCCGCATCCTGCCCATCGACAGCGAGCACAACGCGGTGTTCCAGTGCATGCCGCCCCGGCTCGACGGCGGCCTCGAGGCGGCGGGTGTACGCCGCATCCTGCTCACCGCCTCCGGGGGGCCGTTCCGCACCCTGCCGCTCGAGCGCCTGGCCGACGTGACCCCGGAGCAGGCCTGCGCCCACCCCAACTGGGACATGGGGCGGAAGATCTCAGTCGACTCGGCGACCATGATGAACAAGGGCCTGGAGGTGATCGAGGCCTGCTGGCTGTTCGACACCGCCCCGGACCGGGTCGAGGTCGTGCTGCACCCTCAGAGCGTCATCCACTCGATGGTGGAGTACGCGGACGGGTCGGTGCTGGCCCAGCTGGGCAACCCGGACATGCGCACGCCCATCGCCCACGCCCTGGCCTGGCCCGAGCGCATGGACTCGGGGGTGGACAGCCTGGACCTGTTCGCCGTGGCGCACCTGGACTTCGAGCCCCCGGACCGGGACCGCTTCCCCTGCCTCGGGCTCGCCTACGAGGCCATCGCCCGCGGCGGGACCAGCCCCGCCGTGTTGAACGCCGCCAACGAAGTCGCGGTCCAATCCTTTCTGGAGGGGCGTCTGGGCTTCGCCGCCATCGCCGCGGTCATCGCGGAGACGCTCGAGCGCCTCGGCCCCGTGCCGGCCGACAGCCTGGAGGCGGTGATGGGCGCGGACCGGGAGGCCCGGGCCGTCGCCGGCGAGATCATCCAAACGCGCTTCTGACGACGCCAATGAGCTCATTTCTCTTCACCGCAGCCGCCTTCATCGTTGCCCTGGGCGTGCTGGTCACGGTCCACGAGTTCGGCCACTTCTGGGTGGCCCGCCGTCTCGGGGTCAAGGTCCTGCGCTTCTCGGTGGGCTTCGGGCGGCCCCTGTGGCGGCGGCGCATCGGCAGCGACGGGACCGAGTTCGTCGTGGCCGCCGTTCCCCTGGGTGGCTACGTCAAGATGCTCGACGAGCGCGAGGCGCCGGTGGCGGACGCCGAGGCGCACCGGGCGTTCAACCGCCAGCGCCTGTCCGTGCGGACCGCCATCGTCGCGGCCGGACCCGTGTTCAACTTCATCTTCGCCATCATTGCCTTCTGGGCGGTGTACGTGCTCGGCGACACCGGCACCCGCCCCTGGGTGGGCGCTGTGGAGCAGGGCACGCCGGCGGCCGAGGCAGGCTTCCGCCCCGGCGACGAGGTGCTCGCGGTGGGCGGCGAGCCGACGCCGACCTGGGAGTCCGCGGTCTACGCCCTGCTGGCGGCGTCCGTGGACGAGGGGTCCCTGGCGGTGCGGGTGAGGAACAGCGAGGGCACGGAGCGGGTGCGCCTGATCCCCGGTCCGGCCCTGGCCCGCCTGACCGGGGACGTGGACGGGGACCTGCTCGGCGCCCTGGGCATCACGCCCAAGCGTCCCCAGGTGCCGGCGGTGATCGGACGGGTCGTCCCGGGCGAGCCGGCGGACCGCGCCGGACTGGAGGCGGGCGACCGGATCGTCTCCGCCGACGGCACGCCCGTCGACGACTGGACCGGCTGGGTCGAGTACGTCCAGGAGCGGCCCGGGCGCCCGATCGAGCTGGTGGTCGAGCGCGACGGCCGGCCCCTGGACTTCACCCTGCAGGTGGGCTCCGTGGAGCGCGGCGGTGAGACGGTGGGGCGCATCGGCGCGGCGGCGGACATCCCCCAGGGCCTGATCGACGAGTACCGGGCGGAGATCCGCCTGGGGCCGGTGGACGCGGTCGGCGCCTCCCTGCGCAAGAGCTGGGACCTGACGGGCCTGATGCTGCGCATGCTCGGCAAGATGGTCGTGGGTGAGGCCTCGGTCAGGAACCTGAGCGGCCCCATCTCCATCGCCCAGACCGCCGGCAAGACCGCGAGCTACGGTGTCGTCTACTTCCTGAAGTTCCTGGCGCTGGTCAGCATCAGCCTGGGCGTGCTCAATCTTCTTCCCATCCCGGTCCTCGACGGCGGCCACCTGCTGTACTACCTGATCGAGTGGGTGAAGGGGTCGCCCCTGTCCGAGCAGGCCCAGGTGCAGGGCCAGCGGATCGGGATCGCGCTGCTGCTGGGGCTCATGGTCCTGGCCTTCTACGTGGATCTGTCCCGCTTGTTGGGATAGGCCGCGGACTTCCTTTATACTAGGCCCGCCTTTGCGGGTCCGCTCCGGCGGAGCCGGAGGGCGCCGCCCGGGGCCGGCGGCCTGCACAAGGGAAGGCGCGGTGCGGACACCTCCGCCGGCGTCGGTTGGCGTTCCGCTTCGACAACAAGACGGCAGAATCATGGATCCGCGACTCAAACCGCTCTGGGTGATCGTCCTCGCTGTCCTACTCTGGGCGCCGCTGCTCGCCACGGCCGAGACGTTCACCGTCGAGGACATCCGTATCGAGGGCCTGCAGAGGATCTCGCCCGGAACCGTCTTCAACTATCTCCCGGTCAAGACCGGCGACACCATCGATCCCCGCGAGATCCAGGACGTGATCCGTGCCGTCTACAAGACGGGCTTCTTCGACGACGTACGCGTGGAGCGCGACGGCAACGTCCTGGTGGTGTTCGTCGACGAGCGCCCGGCCATCGCCAAGATCGACATCAAGGGCAACAAGAGCATCAAGACCGACGCCCTCCTGCAGGCGCTCAAGGGCGAGGGGCTGGCCGAAGGGCGGGTGTTCAACCGCTCGGTGCTCGACCGGATAGAGCAGGAGCTCAGGCGCCAGTACTTCGGCCTGGGCAAGTACGGCGTGCAGCTCGAGACCACGGTGAGCCCCCTGGAGCGAAACCGCGTGGGCATCGCCATCGACATCACCGAGGGTCGGGCGGCGCGCATCAAGCAGATCAACGTCGTGGGCAACAAGGCCTTCGACGAGGACGACCTGCTCGACGAGTTCTCCCTGGACACCGGCAACTGGCTTTCGGTGTTCACCAAGAGCAACCAGTACTCCCGCCAGAAGCTCGCAGGCGATCTGGAGACGCTGCGCTCCTACTACCTCAACCGCGGCTTCATCAACTTCCAGATCGACTCCGTGCAGGTGTCGCTCACGCCGGACAAGCAGGACGTCTATATCACGATCAACGTCACGGAGGGCGAGGTCCACACCATCAGCGACATCAAGATCGCCGGCGACCTGGAGGTGCCCGAGGACGAGCTCTTCCCGCTGATCCAGATCAGCCGCGGCGAGCCGTTCTCGCGCAAGAAGACCGTGGAGAGCGCGGACCGCATCAACCGGCTGCTCGGCGACTACGGCTACGCCTTCGCGAACGTGAACAGCATCCCGGACATCGACGAGGAGAACCGCCAGGTGGCCCTGACCTTCTTCGTCGATCCGGGCAAGCGGGTGTACGTGCGCCGCATCACCATGCGGGGCAACACCCGCACCCGCGACGAGGTCCTGCGCCGCGAGTTCCGGCAGATGGAGTCCTCCTGGTTCTCGACCGAGAAGGTGGAGCTGTCCAAGCGGCGGCTCCAGCGTCTGGGCTACTTCGAGGAGGTCAGCGTGGAGACCCCCGCCGTGCCCGGCACCACCGACCAGATCGATATCGACGTCAAGGTCACCGAGAAGCCGTCCGGGCAGCTGCTCGCGGGTCTGGGCTTCTCCCAGTCCCAGGGGGTGGTGTTCAACACCTCCATCTCCCAGGACAACTTCCTCGGGACCGGCAAGCGGGTGAGCTTCGCGTTCAACAACAGCAAGTCGGCGACGCTCTACCAGCTCGGCTACGTCAATCCCTACTACACGATCGACGGCATCAGCCGGGGCTTCGTGCTGCGCTTCCAGACCTCCGACCTGGAGGAGCTGGACATCGCCAACTACGCCACCGACTCGTCGGTGGCCGGCCTGAACTTCGGCATCCCCATCAGCGAGTTCAACCGCATCGGCCTGAACTTCAACGTCCAGCACACGGACTTCACCATCGGCACCAACGCCTCCAACGAGATCGACGACTTCCGGGACCGCTACGGCGACTCCTTTCTCGATTTCCTGGTGGGCGTGAGCTGGGGCCACGACTCGCGCGACACCGCGGTGTTCCCGAGCAGCGGGGCCGTGCAGGCCCTCAGCGCCCAGGCGACCATCCCCGGGAGCGACCTCACCTACTACAAGGTGGCCTACCGCCACCGGCGGTACTTCCCGCTGACCGAGGATTTCACCCTCGCCGCCAACGCGGACATCGCCTACGGCGACGGCTACAGCGACACCGAGCGCCTGCCGTTCTTCGAGAACTACTTCGCCGGGGGACGCAACAGCGTGCGCGGCTTCTCCGACTATACGCTCGGGCCGAGGGACTCCAACGGTGACCCCTTCGGCGGCAACCTCAAGGTGGCGGGGAACCTGGAGCTGTACTTCCCGCCGCCGTTCGAGTTCGCGCGCAAGTCCGTGCGCCTCGGCGCATTCGTGGACGCGGGCAACGTGTTCGACACCAAGGACGACGAATTCGACTTCGGC